>CADCRB010000113.1 GCA_902803745.1 uncultured Lachnospiraceae bacterium | reverse complement strand
CCAATGCGTCTTATCTTATTATGATCCAATACTTCCTTTATGTTTCTTTATCCGAATCAATATCCGCAACGGCAACTGTACCGGTCAGTCCTGTTATCTCCCGTTCATTACCAAAATGGACAGCCGCAGAAAATGCAGCTGTCCATTTTCGGATGATCTCTTCGTTTTTTCTGTTTGCAGCTCCTGTAAAGAATCAGGCTTGCTTCTTAAGTTCATGATAAAGCGCTGCTTTTGCTGAATATCTGTAGGGACTTTCGTATAATAGTCCTACGAGACCGCAGGTAATAAGTGAAAGCAGTATCCAGCCGATGAAGGAAAGATCCATAAGGAAAGCTCTCCACTTATGGCCGTTCATCATCTGCCTGGATCTCGTGATCGCCTCAGTCCCCTTAAGCTCAGGATTGTCTGAAAGGATATAAGGGACCATCATATAGGAATAGCTCTTGACCACGCCCGGTATGAAGAGCAGACAGAACCAGAGTGCCAGAAACAGATCCCTCAAAAATACAGCGAGCACGACCGTCTTGTAGTTTTTAAAGCCTGCGCCCAGTTTATTGAGACTCACATCACCTGTGATATTGTCCTTGAGATAAGTCTGGCATCCGATCTCAAGAGGATTCAGCAGAAATATCCTGACTGCTGTCCAGACCAGTGTAAAAATAAGTCCAAAGGACAGAAGAAAGGCCTCCACCGCCAGAAGCTCATCGGAGCTGAGACCCGCCTGCTCCAGCTGCTTGGATGTCTGCGATATGCTCGATGAAGATCCCGACATCGCCGAGCCTGCTGTAAGAAATGAAAGAAAAAATGCAACCACCACACATCCCCAGTAGCTCTTTTTGAATGCTTCTCTTCCTGTTTTCTTTACTTCAGATATTGACCACATAGTATTCCTCCTTTATTAGATCCGGTTTATTATCTGATGCGGATATTATATCAATTGATCATAGTCCGCTGCAATTGCCCCTGGTACGCCAAATTACAGTATTTTCCCGATGTCTGTTTTGAAATCAGGTATCTGCTGCATATAGTCTGTCAGTTTCTTGTCACGCAGCTTTTTATCATGCGCTTCCACGATCTTTAAGATCTCATTCAGCGCATTTACACGTGAGACATCATCCGCACTTCTCTTCTGACCCTTTTTGGGATATTTTTCACTAAGGCTGTTATCAAAGCCCGTCGTTTTGCTGTTTATCTGTATGATGTTGTAGGTAAGGGAGTTAATGGTTTTTGCATCTACCATTTTACTGTTATCATCAGCATATATAGCCTGCAAAGCTCTGCAGTACTTCCCTGCCTCCTCGACTGCACTGTAATATGCATAGCTTGATCCGTCATTCAGCTCAAACAGCCTTTCCACTGCTTTCTCCAGAGTAGTGAGCACTTCACTTCCCTGATTTTTGTTTATCTTTCCCTGCGCCCTGGCAGCGTGGACCTTAAGCTCAGTCTCTTTGGCGTATTTCACCTTCTTCTTCGCATCCTCCTGAGCTTTCCTGTACTCTGCGGATCCGGTCTTTGATTTCTTTGCTCCCAGTGCCTTTGAATCGATGTTGAGAGCCTCTGTCATCACATCGAAACCGTTATTTTCATTTAAGACCGGCTTCGCTATAACGATCGGATACTTCTGCCTTCCGGCAATCATAGCGGCATATGCGCGGAGGATCGTAACATCATTTCCCGCATAGGCATATCTGTCGGCTACAAACTTCTTAAGCGGTACGCCTGATACATAGAGCATATCCACTGTATCACGGATACCCATATTGGACAGGACATCCTTTTCCTCATCATTCCCCATGTCTGCCCATGCATCCACCAATTTCATAAACTTCTCACCTGCAGCAAGAAATTCCTTTGAGAACTTTCCATTCTTTACGGCAGACTTATTGGCCTGAGTATACAGATCATTACCAAGAACGACCCCTTTCTCTATACGCTGCTTCTTTGTATCTGCTTCCTGTTTCTTTTTTCTCTCTTCTTCCTCTCTCTTCCATTTCTCCTGCTTTTCCCTGAGTTTTTGAGCCTTCTTCTCCTCTACGGCTTTTTTCTCCTCGGCCGTCATTTTCCTGTCAGAAGCCTCCTTTGCCCAGGCTCCCTCTGTCTTTTCCCTGTTCCTTATAGCCTCCAGCGCCGATGAGCACAGATTGTCCCCTTCCAGCTTTTCCTCTTTCCTGTGAGCTTCATAACGTTCCTGTATGCTGTCTCCGGGTACATATCCGCCTATAAGCTTAGCCTGATTCAAAAGAGCTATATCATTGAACAGTTCTGCTTTTTTAGGATCCATATTGGAAGCTTCATCTACCAAAACACCAGGATCGAGTGCCAAAAGCGCGTCCATCTCATTTTCATCGAAATAGTCATTTGTTATCATCTTCGGATAGCTCACAAACCATGGGGCACAGTCATAGATCGTAGACCATTTACAGTGTAGCTCCTTAAGCTGCTCAGCGCTCAGAGCACAGTTTGCATCCTTATCATTGATAAGCCCCTCGTAATCCCGGAAATAATCCTCAGGGATCTCATGCACTGCATAGCATACCAGCCTTGCATCAAAGAAATCCTCTGACAGCATATCCTTCGGCTCCTTGATATTCAGACTCTCCAGATCAAAATCCGCCAGTATTCCAAATACATTCTCAAGAGCCCGGCTCTTCATCTTTTTCTGCTCCGGTGTCGCATTCTGCAGATTCGATACCGTAAGGCCGCCGTAGACTGACCAGACTTCATCCTCCGTGCTTCCTTTAAAATATGCCTGGATGCTCGATAGTGCCCTTGCTTTTCTTCCGCCGTTGCTCTCCCTGCTTATACGATTCTTTTTCCATTCACCGGGT
>CADCRB010000112.1 GCA_902803745.1 uncultured Lachnospiraceae bacterium | reverse complement strand
TAGTAACAAAAAAGTATAGATTATTGATTTTCTGATGAAAATCAATAATCTGTGATATACTGATTGTATATTATTCTTTAGGGGGAACGATTATGGCAAAAACATTAGATGATATCCGTGCTTTGATAAAGGAAGAGGATATCAAATTCATCGACTTCAAGCTTACTGATATCACCGGGCGCTGGAGACATCTGAGCATACCTGCCGAGCGTCTTGACGAAAAGATCATGGAGCATGGCATCGGCTTTGACGGATCAAATTACGGCTATGCTCCCATAGAGAACAGTGACATGGTCTTTGTTCCTGTACTTGATTCCGCAGTGGTGGACAATTATACCGATGTGCCCACGCTTTCGATGATAGGAGACGTGAAGATCATCGATCTTCCCGAAAACCGTCCCTTCGACCAGTATCCGAGGAATGTGGCGATCCGCGCTCTCGATCATATGAAGGAGCTCGGCATCGCTGATGAGATGAAGATCGGACCGGAATATGAGTTTTATATTTTCGATCAGGTTAACTATGAGATTAACGGCGGAACTGTGGCCTCTGAGGTGTTTACAAGACAGGCTCCCTGGGCCGGAGGATATGATGATAATAACAATGGATTTCAGGTAATGCATGGCAAAGGCTATCATACCTCTCTGCCTCAGGATATCCATAACTCGCTGCGCTCAGCAATGTGCCTTGCAATGAACGAATGGGGCATAGATGTCAAATACCATCATCATGAAGTAGGCGGCTGCGGCCAGATGGAGATAGAGGTGGAGCTGGGAGATATGCTCAAGCTCGCCGACGATACCATGTCTGCAAAATATGTGATAAAGAATGAAGCTGTACTTGAAGGCTGCACAGCAACCTTCATGCCAAAGCCTCTTGCAGGGGAAGCCGGAAGCGGTATGCATGTGCATATGCTCTTATTCAAGGACGGCAAGCCAGTATTCTATGATAAGGATAATTATGCGCAGCTCAGCAATGAAGCGCTCTACTTCATCGGAGGCATGCTTACCCACGCAGGAGCGCTGTGTGCCATCACCAATCCCTCGACTAACTCATACAAGAGACTTGTTCCCGGTTTCGAAGCTCCGGTCACCATCGGCTATGCCATGGCAAACAGGAGCGCTGTGGTCAGGATCCCTGCTTATGCAAAGACTCCGGACACCAAGCGCTTTGAGCTCAGGAACCCTGACGCAACCTGCAACCCGTATTATGCCTATGCCGCTATCCTGATGGCGGGACTTGACGGTATACAAAAGAAGATCGACCCGCATGAAAAAGGCTGGGGGCCCTATGATTTCAACCTCTATGATCTTTCGGATGAAGAAAAGGCAAAGATAAGCGGACTGCCCAAGACACTGGGAGAGGCTTTGGATGCCCTTGAGACGGATCATGACTTCCTTACTGCGGGCGGAGTATTCCCTGAGAGGCTGATAAAGCAGCTTATCTCGCTCGAAAGGAAAGAGCTTGAGGAGATATCACGCATCCCTCACCCGGCGGAGTTTGCGATGTATTATGACCTTTGATAGAGCCGTTTCAGCAGGACCGGTATTCAATGGATAAAGCAGCCAGCAGCGGCTGCTTTTATCCATGAATATGGTCTTTAAAAACAGATCAATCCTGCCGATATATAAACTAACAAATAAATAAAGTCCTGCGGAGCAAGCGGATCCTGCAGACTCTGCTGTCAGACTGGATTTCAGGCCGGGCGGCACGACAAGGAACGTAACTCACTATAAGGACCGGAAAGGAGATTACCATATGATACTGGTAAATCTGGACTAAAAGGTGTATGCCGTAAGTCATACACCTTTTTTCATTGACGCTCAAGTCAGCTGTAACTTGCGCACAATTATCGGATGAACTGTGCTATACTTCATAGGTAATTACCGTACAGACAGTCCCGGTCAGAAATACCGCATACTAACACAGGAGACCTTAATACGCAGTTGAAACTCAGGATCAAATTCAAAAAGCATGGAAAAGTGCGCTATATCGGACATCTGGATATACAGAGATATTTCCAGAGAGTAAACAGAAGGGCCGGCATCAAAGTCGTATATTCCGAGGGCTACTCACCCCATCAGAAAATGTCATTTGCAATGCCGCTTTCAGTAGGTTATGAGTCCGATGCGGAGTATTATGATCTGGAGGTGAGCGAAGCCTCCTCATCAAAGGATATCGTGGAGAGGCTCAATGCTGAGCAAACACAGGGGATAGAGGTGACAAGCTGCGTACAGCTTGCGGATGGATGCGGGAATGCAATGGCAAGCGTAAGGGCAGCAGAATATACGGTAAGCTTCAGGAAGGGATACGAGCCCGGATTTGATATTAAAAAAATCGTTTCCGATGCCATGGACCAGGATGCTTTTATCATCAAAAAGCCTGTAAAACAAAAGAATAAAAAAAAGCAGAGGATCTCAAAAGCCTCCTACAACACAAAATCCATGAACTCTCCCTCAATGCCGGGGGACGACGCCTCTGGTGCGGAATACAGGGAAACCGATATAAAGCCTTTTATCTACGATATGTATGCAGATGATAAAGGGGCGGTGCATTTTACGGTATCAGCCGGATCTGAGAATAATATCAGACCGGATCTGATAATGAGTTCATTATATGAAAGAGCCGGATCCAGGCTTAATGCTTTTGCGCTTCAGGTTGTCCGGAATGAACTCTTTACATATGCAGATGACGGAAAGACTCTTATAAGTCTTTCAGATGCAGGAAAAGAATTCTGACCATTGTCAGGGCTTGACCGTCGCTATCCTGTCCTTTATTTCATTCAGAACATCATAGGGATAATTTCTGAAGAAGGTATCATATTCATTCGTCTCATCATGGGCGAATTCCTCATTCTCCCAAAGCACGCGGTTGCATACATCATAAGAAAGCTCGGGCCATATGACAGCTCTCGCATTATCATTATACATCTTGGCGTAGCAGATAAAATCAGCGGCAAGGCCGGCATAGCGGCTTTTTGCAGATATCACGGTCGGAATATCGTCAAGACAGACAGAGCAGGGCTGCCCGTCCTCAAATACCGGACATTTCGTTATATACCATTTGCCGTACTGATCATGGATCTCCTGCACAAAGGTATCCATGAAAGCGAGACTTCCGGTAAATGATGCAATATTTCCGGATGCGATATCCGATACCATATTCCCGGATTCTTTTGCGATACCTGAGCTGATCCAGCCCTGACAGGCAGCCTTCATATCATCCGCCGCATGGCCTGCATTCTCGGGAGTCCCGCTGTATTCCGCAAGCGCCAGCATAGGCCATACCGGATCATCGGCCTTCACAGCTGCAAAATATTTTCCGCTCCCGGCAGAAGCTTTGAATTTCTCCCCGAGGGCTCTGTAATCCTCCCACGTCTTTACGGCATCAACCTCTTTTTGGGTTATCCCGGCTTCTTCCATCAGCTCCATATTCCAATACTGGACGGCTGCACCCATCCTGAAGGGCACGGCATATCTCCTGTTGTCTCCAGCCTTATATACATCTATCCTCGCAGGGTGCATATCATATATGTAGGGCGCGACCGCGACATCGACGGGATAGAGCCATTCCGACTTACCTTCGGAGACATCCGCAAAACGGTATGCATCTATATCGCAGATATCGGGAGCTCCTTTTCCGGATCGCAGAGCCTCGAGCAGGGATTCATGCAGCTCTTCATATGGCATCACCCTGAAGGTGATCTCAAGGGTATAATCCGGATCCTCATCGTTCCATTTTTTCAAAAGCTTACGGTAATAAGCTACATGAGCCTCATTAAATGTCCAGAGAGTAAGCTTGGTGCCTTCCGGATCTCCGTCTTTTGTCGTGTTTCCCGAGACGGACTCCTCCACTCCGGCCGATCTGTTCCTGTTTCCAAGGCCCGCGCTGAGAGCAGTATTTTCCTCCCCGGCCTCTGTCTTTGCAGGTTCATTCCTTCTTTCCGTCAAAGATGCCCTGATGCTGTCTGCCGTCTTAGATCTGCCGACGGGGCTTTTTTTCACGGCGGAACAGCCGCCAAGCAGTAAAGCAGCTGCCGTCAGCAATACTGCTGCAGCCATTATCCTTACACCTGGTATTTTCCTGATAATATGCGTATTAATCATCAGGACCAGCCTTCAAACAGATCTTCCGTACGATCTTCCATAAGCTCCATATCATTACGGTTCTTCAATTCATCTTCAATCTCGACCGCAAGCTCTATCTCATCGGTAATGATACCGTCCACTTCCATATCAAGATATTTTAGAAGTTCATATTCCGTGTTAACTGTCCAGACCATAACCTCTTTGCCTGCTTCGTGGATGTTATCTATCCGGTCAGTTGTTGACATCTCCTCTTCCATTATCAATATATCACAGTCAAGCTTTGACACATCCCCCAGAGTCCCGAATATTAGAATTCCCGTCCTGAACTCGGGATAAGTGCGTTCAGCATATTGTATGGTGTCATAATTAAGGGATATAAGCACCACCTGGTCAGTCATGTCCTTTTCCCGGACTGCACGTACGATGTCATCCGCCATCTTTCTGTCGGCGCTCTCCCCCTTGAGCTCAAGGAATAATACTATCCCGTCCTCACTGCCCCGATCCAGAAGCTCCTCAAGTGTCGGCACCGGCAAAAGCTTACCGTTTCCGGTGGTATCGTGTATACTGAGTTCTTTTATCTCATCAAGAGTCATTTCCCCGGGTTTTTTATTGACCCCTGTCAGTCGTTTGAAGCTCTTATCATGATTTATTACATAATATCCGTCCTTCGTCCTCTGGATATCTGTCTCACTGCCATAGCAGCCACGCTTTGCCGCCTCGTCTATTCCCTCAAGCGAATTCTCCGATGCGAGCATTCCGCCGGTGCGGTGCGCGATGAGCCTGACAGGCTCCCTTCTTTCAAACACCTGATCAAAAAACAGTCCGACAAAGATTGAAACGATAACAAATAACGTCAAAGATCCCAGTACAAATGCCGTATTACGCAGGATCCTCCCTACTCCCCCCTGTTTATAGAAGGTATCAAACTTTCTTCCGGTATATTCATAATAAGCTTTTGTGAAAAAGATCATTATGGTACTGCTGCACAGGGCACTGATGATATATACAAGGTAACCTCCGACAAAGACCACCGACGCTCCCACAACCCTGAATCCCATGAGCTCAAGCTCCTCATCATCAAGGTCTCCGTCTTCTTCAAAAATATCTATGACCTGATCTGTCCTGTACTCCTCAGAGATCTCACTCAGACCCGCCTTGAAAAATTCGAGGAAACAATATGATGCCGTAGAGACTACGACCGCAATAAGAACCACCCTGAGAAATCTTAAAGTATAGTTCAAGAAATGCTCGCCGGTAAGGCGCCAGGAATCCCTGATCGCTTCTTTTGCCTTTTTATGATCTATGACTGCAGCATGGAAAGCAAATAAAAGACGAAAGTTGAAAAACAGTATCATCGCTCCGAGCGCCAGCTCCAGCCCGTAATAAAAAGGATTCTTCCTGATCACGCTTTGAATGAATTCCGGGATATAGAAATCCTTGGTGGCGCTTAATGCATAACCAAGTCCGCATAACGGCACAGGCAGGATCACAAGGATAATGAGCAGGATGCCGGAAGGACTGATAAAGCTCAGCAGTGCCTTGAAGCCGTTGCCAAGCTCGGCAAACACACCTGCTTTCTCTCCCTTAAGTATCTTTGAGCACATGGAGATCTGTGAGAAGAGCTCGATCCATACACAGATCAATACAAAAAGAAGTCCGGAGATCAGTATGAGCGGCAGTCTCCAATTCATAATATTTCCGAGATTAGCTGTCGTAAGCACCGAATCCTCTACTGATGAGATCCATTCAGCTATATCCCCCAGGATACATGCCGGTATGATGATGATCAGACCGGTCACGAGCCTGAAAAGCCACATCTCAAGGACAGCTCCAGCGACAAACCTTCTATAACCTACCTCTTTTATCTTTATCTTTTTGCGTTTTTTATCCTGCGCCTTAGGCTCCTCTGAGCCGGGCTCTACATTCTGCTCCTGTTCTTCCGCTGTCTCAGGCTTCATCCTCTGCTCCTTCTGCTTTATGATCAATCATCCTTTCTAAAATGGAAATGCTGATCCACTGATGTCACGGTGCCATGGCCTCGGCTGTCGCCTGGATATCAAAGCCATCAAGATCAGACGAAGAAGTCGAAAGCGAATACAGAATACCGTTCTCATCATCATACCAGGTGATCAGGTCTGTATATTCATCATCGCTTATGGCGCGATACGTCTTTCCGGAAAGATCGCTTCCGCCCCAGCCTGCAAGTGTCGTATCTTCGGGTCCTACAGTCCATTCCAGATATATCCCGGCGATATCGGCATTGTTTTCTGCCCCCGTCTGAGCCCTTGCGGTATAGTCCAGTCCGTCCAGGGTAAAGTCGAGCTCCACCAGAGGACTTATTCCTTTATCAGCATCAGCCAGCGGTTCGCATTTCTTCCAAAGGATATTTTCCGCTCCAGCAGGCGGTACGAAAAGCTTAGGAATGATCTCACCGGCCTCTTCCTGAGTTATGTAAACCCACGGATTCGCGATCCCGGTGTTTTGCTCTTCATTACTTTCTCCTGCTGTGTCCTTTGTCTCCGCGCTGTCAGCTTTTGCCGCGCTTTCATCACCCTTTCCGCTGCCGGAATTTCCACATCCCGCGGCTGCGCCGGCGATAATAACACTCAATACTATCGGTATCATTCTTTTCATTATATACATTGATCTGCCCTCCCTGTATTCATCAAATGTCCTTGGGATCCGAAAATGCTGTATTTTATCCGGATGGACGGTCCGTCCTGTACTGCATATTATACGAAACCGTGCCGCAATATGGCAAATAAGGTCTTTACCGTATCAATTTGATATTTCCGGGACAGTAATAATCTGTTATTTTCTCGGAATCAATGATATAATAATAATGTTTTTTTGTGTTCAAGTTTGGCATATTATCCCTATAATGAGGACCGACCTGAAACTATGTTGGATTTTATCAGAGAATATCAGCTGGATATAATGCTGGTGCTCATAGGCATCTGCGGTATCACCACTTTCTTTGTAATGATCTCGGGAACACTCTCCAGGTCAAGAAAAAGAGCCCTGCTTCTCGTAGAATTATATTCCACGATCCTTCTGATATCCGACCGTTTCGCCTATACCTTCAGAGGTGATGCCAGCGAGCTGGGCTACTGGATGGTGCGCATAAGCAATTATCTGGTATTCTGCATGACGCTTGCCATAACACATGCGATAAATCTCTATACCTACGATATTCTGATGAATGAAGGAGGTCTGAAAAAGGCTCCGGCAAGGACCAGGTTCTCGGAGTTCCTTTTCTTTATCGGACAGGTCCTTCTTATCATATCCCAGTTCACCGGATTATATTACAGCTTTGATGAGACAAACCATTACATAAGATCTCCGTTCTTTCTGATAAGCTATATCATTCCGACGATCATTATGCTCATCCAGCTTTCTCTTATAATACAATACCACAGTTCCCTGAGAAAGCTTATGGCATATCCGCTGATCCTTTTTCTTACGGTTCCTTTGATCGCATCATTTATCCAGTTTTTCACATACGGGATATCCCTGATCAATATGTCCATAGTGGGTATGGCGGTCATCCTTTTCGCCTTGGTCCTTTTGGATATGAATGTTACGGCTCTCGGAGAAGATGATACCAAGGATATCTATGCAGTGCTCAGCGGAGATCAGGTGGCTCTGACAAATAAAAGATCAGCTGATCAGGGTTTTAGCAGCAGATGCTCAAAGAGTATCTTTATCCCGATCCCGGTCAGTATCACGCCTCCAAGTATGCATGCCCTTTTCTCATATACCCTTCCGAAGCGGTTTCCGACATAAACTCCTATGATCGAAAGAATAAAAGTAATAAAGCCGATGATCTCAGCTGACGGGAAGATGGGAGTGCCTATGGCTGCAAACGATATCCCTACCGCCAGCGCATCAATGCTCGTGGCAACAGCCAGCAGAAGCATTTCCCTATGATCCAGAGGCTGATCCATTATGATCTCACCGGTATCATTCTCACTCTCGCGGACTGCCTCCACTATCATCTTAATGCCGATAAAGGCGAGCAGACCAAAGGCTATCCAATGATCCACAGACTCGATATATCTGATAAACCGGCTTCCGAGGAGCCACCCTGCTATCGGCATCACAGCCTGAAAGGTCCCGAAATACAGGCCTATGATGACGGCCTTTGCCTTATCGATCCTTCTCATTCCAAGGCCCTTGCATACAGCCACAGCAAAGGCATCCATGGATAACCCGATCCCCGTCAGAATTATCTCCGCCCACATAATATTATGTCAACCTATTGAGTATGCCCTCAAGTCCTTCCTTCTTATAGACGTTTTTGTAGTACCCAAGCTCCTCACTTATCATCTGATCTATTTCCCTCATACCCAGCAGCTCTACCGGGGCTTTATCGTCCGTGAGGATATTTTGGCCGCCTTTATACACATTAGCAACACCCCTGATGTTGAGCATCAGTTGAAAGAGTTCATCATTCACGGTTATGTTATCCAGTCCTGCATCAAATCTTGCAAGGATATCCCCAGTACCAACAGAACTGACACTTCCCACGCTTTCTACACTTTCCACATCCCCCTGATCTTTGAAGGGCTCTGATGTCTTTATCGCAAAGAGCTCTCTGTTGGTCGAGCCTGCCACATCCGCATAAGCCAGAGAAGGAAAAACCGCAGCCACAGTATCCGAAAGATACTGGTTTATATTTCCTTCGGTATCAGAGTGCATATTCATATTGACCACAAGGACACCGTTATCCTTCAGGTGATCATATACTTCACGGAAAAATTCGACAGAGGACATCTGAAACGGGATGGAGATATCCTGATAGGCATCGACCATGATAACATCATATTTCCCATCCACGGTCTGGAGATAGGCTCTGCCGTCATATGTACATACGGGAACCTCCGGAAGAGCGTCAAAGTACTTATAGGAGAGATCCGTGATCTTCTGATCTATCTCGACGCCTGTTATATTAATATTATTGTAATATCTATCGCATTGTCTGGCGTAGGTTCCCGTTCCCATTCCAAGTATCAGGATATCAGCATTTTCGCGCTTTTCAGCGTTATTATTATCTTTATCATCCGTGCCGGTGCCTTTGGCTTTAATCCCGGCCATCATGGGAGCAGCAAGAGCATAGTCATAATACAGGCCTGTAAGGCTGTCATCCTTCATGGTGATGGACTGGACTCCGAAGAGAACATTTGTCGAAAGCCATATGGATCTGTCATCCTCTGCTACCTGAAGGTAATTGTATACAGACTCTCCTTCATACGTCAGATCGTCCTCCCAGAATGCAAAAGAGTCGGAATTCCCGAAGACCGAACACAGAATGAACAAAACCGTGCATATCACGCAAAGCCTTATATGAGACCTTTCAGTGATAAAGTATACAAGCCCGATCACGAGTATTATCCCTGAGAATATCAGGAAGGTCACGGCTGTCCCGACTGCCGGTATCGTCACAAAGGTAGGCATGAAGGTTCCTATGATGGAACCTATGGTATTTGCAGCGCCAAGTCCTCCCACGACCTTGCCGGAGTCGTCGAGGGAGCCCACAGTATATTTGGCAAGCGAGGGGGTCACGGTTCCCAGGAGGAAAAGCGGAAACACAAAGATCAGCATACAGGATATGAAAGCCGCCAATATCAGAAAATTAGTGCTTACGGTAAACACGAGCACTCCGGATATCAGTATTATCAGATATTTTCCCACCACAGGGATGGCCGCTATCCATACTGCCGCAATAAGGAGCCTGCGGTACAGGATCTCAGGCGAGGGATCACGGTCAGCGCTCCTTCCTCCATATATATTTCCAAGGGCCATGGCTATCATTATCGTACCTATGATGATGGTCCAGACTATCTGGCTGGAAGAGAAATAGGGCGCCAACAGTCTTGACGCCCCAAGCTCCACGGCCATTACACCCATTCCTGCAAAAAACTCAGTGATATAAAGGTATATCTTATTCTTAAGAATATCGTTTTTATTTCCCATTTATGCTATCTTCCCGTCAAATCTTATGGTGGCAAGGAATATGGGATTCAGCGCACCGATGATGTGATACTCCTGTATGGTACGGGTTTTGGCTATGTTTAATTGAATTATGTCAACCTCTCCTCCCGGTATTTCCTCCATTGCCTGCATTATCTCAAAAATTGTCTCCATCGTCACTGCAACGGCTACAACCCTGACCGACCTGTTCT
>CADCRB010000111.1 GCA_902803745.1 uncultured Lachnospiraceae bacterium | reverse complement strand
CGTGGCAGTCACGGTGATCTCGGGTCTTGAGATATTGCTGAAATAAAGCTTATCAATCTCTTTTCCGGCATAATAATATCTGATCACCGAAACCCCGCTCAGATCCGAAGAAGTAATGCCAAGCTCTGAAGGGTCGTATTCCCGTCCTGTGCTAAGAACTCTTTTCCAGCCTTCTCCTATATTGAGATCCGGAGGGATAGTATCTCTTACACTGATCTTATATTCATAGATAAAGAAAGGATTTATTGCTTTTACGGTATAGTCGCCGACCTTCAGGAGATTGACATCTGAGGTATCAATGAAGGTATGATCCAGGACCCACCTGCTCCCGGCTATGTAATCGCCGGCATCATCTGAAAGACCGGAGCCCAGCTCCAGAGTACGCTCCTCCCAAAGCTGCTCTCCCTGAAAATGCGGTGCAAGAATAAAGAACCCACAGATAATTATGATAATACAGGAAGCCACTATCAGAAAAAGGCGGCTATGTCTTGCAAGGAAATCCCTTATGATGAAAACCTCGCTATCTCTTCCTTGAAACGCGCGGTATTGGCCGCGGGATCACCGTTAAAAACAGCAGACCCCATTACTATTATATTAGCTCCGGCTTCGAGGACCGTATGCAGATTCTCTGCTATGACTCCGCCGTCAACTTCTATGTCCAGCTCTCTGTCCTCATTGCGCGCCATGGCTCTCAGAGCCTTTATCTTTCTGGTTGCCTTTTCGATATATTTCTGTCCGCCGAATCCGGGATTGACAGTCATCAGCAGGACCATATCCACATCATCAATGATATAATCCAGAGTCGAAAGGGAGGTGCCGGGGTTCAATGCAAGTCCTACCCTTACTCCTGCCCGTCTTATCTGCTTGAGGGCATTCTCCACATCTCTGGTGGCCTCTGCATGTATGGTGACAATATCCGCTCCGCAGTCCACGAAGGTTTCGATATATCTCTCGGGATTTGCGACCATTAGATGGACATCAAAGGTCACGTCCGTGGAGCTTCTGATGGATCTGATGACAGGCATGCCGAAGGATATCTGCGGTACGAAATCTCCGTCCATGACATCGATATGGATACCGTCTGCCCCTGCCTGCACCACCTGCTCTATATCACGGCCCAGGTTCTTAAAATCCGCTGCCAGTATTGAAGGATGAAATCTGTACTCCATCATATCCCCCTGTAGTATGGCCCCTTCAGGCCTTTCTCTTTTTTCTGCGGTCATCAGGAAGCTCAGCAAATAACTCCGTATATGATGCATACCGCTCCGCTGCTATATTATTGTCCTCCAGTGCTTCCCTTACACTGCATCCGGGCTCGTGCGTATGAGAGCAGTCTGCATAATAGCAATGTCCTTTGTAAGGTCTCATCTCGGGAAAGCATACATCCAGCTCTGACTTATCCATATCGGGAAGCTCCATGGCCGAAAATCCCGGAGAATCAAAAATGAAGGTATCCTCCCATAAATTGATAAGCTCCGTATGTCTGGTAGTCTGCTTCCCTCTCTTGAGCTTACGGCTGATATCTCCGGTCTCCATCAGCTCGCTGCCGAGGATCGCATTTATTATCGATGATTTACCCGCTCCCGAGGGTCCGGCTACAGATGTGACTTTACCGTAAAGCACGTCCTTAAGCTCATCGATCCCGGTATGCTCTCTTGCGGAAGTAAATACAATCCTGTAGCCTGCAGGCTCATATATCCGCTTTATATCCAAAGCCTCCAGCCCCTCGGCGAGATCATCCTTATTAATGCATATGACCGAAGGAATGCCGGCTCTTTCCATCATGATCAGATATCTGTCAAGAAGCCCCCAGGCTGGCTCGGGACTGTGCATGGCAAAGATCACGAGAGCCTGGTCTATATTTGCTACCGGAGGTCTTATCAGCGAATTCTTTCTGGGAAGTATCTCCGCCACATTGCCTTCCACATCCTCTGTATTGGTAAGCTCTATCCTGCATCGGTCTCCGGCGAGAGGCTTAAGGGAATGCTTTCTGAAAAGCCCCCTTGCGCGGCACTGGAATGTGCCCTCTGCAGTATATACATAATAAAACCCGCCGACCCCCTTTAATATCCTGCCTTCAAGCATCCGGGGCCTTATCTGTCATCTTTCAAAAGAAATGCTCTGTGAGGAATCGGTAGCCTGCTGATCCGTCGCATAGGCCGTGCCATCCTCATTCACGCCCTCAACATGGGCAGTATAGACTATGGTAAATAGACCTGCCGTATCAGATTCGTCCACATCAGTGGAGGATATCTGTATGGTCACGGGAAATGCCGTAACGTTCTGCTGTCCGTAAACCTTGCCGGAATTGTTGCCGGTAAGTGTAATGCTGGCAGCCGTGCCTTCCGTATAGCCGGAGGGCGCCTGCACATTCTGCGAGAATATCTGTGCGGCCTGCTCAGGTCCTTTGCTGAGCACGAAATCGATCTTGGTTTCCTTTGCTACCAGAGAATCAGGATCCACACTCTGTGACATAACCCTGCCTTCAGCCACGGAGTCGGAATTCTTCTCTGTCACGGAAGACCAGGAAAGACCTGCTGCAGTAAGCGCCGTCTTGGCCTCGGTCTCAGTCATGCCTATAAGATTGGGAACGGCCGTATTGCCCTCGGGGATCTCACCCGCAGCCTCATCCGTCGCACCGCTCTTTCCTGTATTTACTGCCACAATCACGGTTGACCCCGGCGCTACCATTGTCCCGGCATCGGGACTCTGGGACACTACCGATCCCTGAGGCACCGTATCTGAGGCCGCATCCGTGAGCTGTATCGTAAGTCCCAGATTTTCCAGCGCAACCTTGGCCTCCGCCGCCGTATTACCCACCATGGAAGGCACCTCGATATCCCCCGTCCCGGAGCTTACGGTAAGCACCACAGTATATCCTTCGGGGATACGGCTCCCGGGCACCGGATCCTGCTGGATGATATATCCTGACTCCACGGAATCAGACGCCTCATAGGCGGTCTGCACCACAAAGCCCTCAGTCTCAAGTGCGGCTTTGGCATTTTCCAGAGTCTGCCCTCTCACATCCTGCAATACCCTGTTGTTGGATACAGTAGAGTTTTCCGAAAGGGAATCCTCCCTGACCGCTATTACCCTTCTTGCTATGAACAATATGAGTATAAGGATAATGATGCCTATGATGACTGCAATGACCCGCATAATAGCGGTCATCCCGTCGTCCATATCACCGTCATCCATGTATCTGTCCTGTCTCTGTGAGGAAGGTCTTCTGCTCCTTCTTGCTCTCTCATCTGCAAGACGATCCCTGTCGCTCCTGCTTCTTCCGCTTCTTCTGGGATCCGGCCTTCCTTCGGTCTCCCTTCTGCTCTGCTCTCTTCTCTTTCTCGCAGCAGCTTCCTTGCGTCTGCGGCGGAGCTCTTCTTCCTCAAAGTCCGACCTTTCCTCGTCTTCCCTGACCCTCCTTCTGGGTCTTTCCATCTCTGCCTCGGGAGGGATATCGCGGGGTCTCTTCTTTCTCGGCCTTTCCTCAGGCGGGATCTCCTCCTGCCGTCTTTCTTTATTCCTGTTGTATGCGGATATAAGAGAATCATCCACATCAATGGTACCTGTCCTTGATTTGATGGACCTGATATCATCATCGGAAACCATTCTCGTGGAGCCGCCTGCTCCGCCTGATGGTATACGCTTAATGAAATTCTCATCGGGAGTCAGCAATGACTGCTTTAAGTCGGCTATGACCTCGGCCATTGACGAATATCTGCGGTCCGAGCTCTTCTCCGTGCACTTGAATATGATCTGCTCTATGCTGATGGGAATGTCATTTACAAATTCCCTCGGCGAGGGCATGACATCCTGGATATGCTGTATCGCTATATTGACTGTAGTGTCGCCGTCAAAAGGAACCCTTCCGGTCAGCATCTCGAAGAGCACTATGCCAAGGGAATAAATGTCACTCTTTTCATCCGAATATCCGCCTCGCGCCTGCTCCGGTGAAGTATAATGAACCGATCCCATGACATTGGAGGTAATGGTCTCGCTCGTGGCGGCCTTTGCGATACCGAAGTCGGTCACCTTGACCTTGCCGTCCTTTGAGATGATGACATTCTGCGGCTTGACATCCCTGTGGATTATCCCCGCCTTGTGGGCACATTCAAGTCCCTGCGCCATCTGGATCGCTATGCTTATTGATTCCTTCACGGAAAGGCGGAGTTTCTTTTCGATATAATGCTTAAGAGTGATGCCCTCCACGAGCTCCATGACTATATACTGAAGCCCCTGATCCTCTCCGACATCATATACTCCGACTATATTAGAATGTATAAGCCCTGCCGCTGCCTGTGCCTCCGCATGGAATTTGGTGACAAAGCTCTGATTCTCTGCATACTCCTGCTTCAGGACCTTGATGGCCACAAAGCGGGACAGCTTCATATCCTGCGCCTTATAAACATCGGACATTCCTCCGGTGCCTATACGGCTCAATATCTCATATCTGTCTGCCAGTATTATACCTTCACTGATCATTACTCAAACTTCCTTATGATTTTCCTCAATCCCGGGCAAACGGCTCGATAAGCACCACGCCTATATTGTCATATCCGCCGTTCTGGTTTGCCCTTTCTATAAGTCTTTGAACTGCGCTCACCACATCAGGAGAGCTGTTCACTATCATTCTAATGTCCTCATCCTCGACCATATTTGTAAGGCCGTCGGTACACATCAGGATACGGTCATCCTCATTCAGCTTCATATCAAAGAAATCAACCCTGATATCATTATCGCCGCCGATGGCCCTGGTGATCTTATTTTTCATGGGATGGCTTCTGGCCTCAGACTCTGCGATCTCGCCGGCCCGCACCATCTCCTCCACAAGGCTGTGGTCTCTTGTGATCTGGCTGATCCTGTCATTGATCACATAAAGCCTCGAGTCGCCCACGTTAGCCACATAAAGCGTATCCTCTATTACAGAGGCAACCACCAGTGTAGTTCCCATCCCTTCATGCTCCGGAAGTCTGTGTGACTCCTCCAGGATGGCGGAGTTTGCGGTCTCGTAAGCATGCCTTATAAGCCGTATCGGATTTTGCTCATGCGAATCACTGATGTCGGATACAATAGTTTCCGTGGTAAATCTCGAAGCATAATCTCCGGCTGCGTGGCCTCCCATACCGTCAGCCACTATAAAAAGATTCGGCAGATTCCCTACGGGATTTTCCGATGTAAACACATAGTCCTGATTCACTTTCCTTTTCCGGCCGGTGTCGGTCATCGAAAAGGTCTTTATCATCTATTCCCTCCGCACAAAAATAAGTCCGATCACGTTCCTGTGCCGCTGCTGCGCCTTTCTCTTAGCATTCTGAGCTGTCCACAGGCACCGTCAATATCGGAGCCGAGTTCTCTCCTTATACTACCATTTATTCCAAAGTTTTCAAGTTTTATTTTGAATTTATGGCAAATATCCCCGGACGGCCTTGTAAAACCGCTCTCCGTCACAGGATTCACCGGGATAAGGTTCACAAGATGCGGCACATTGATGCCCTGTATAAGCGCTGCAAGCTCCCCGGCATCCTCATCCGTATCATTCTCTCCTCCGATAAGAGCATACTCAAAGGTAAGCTTTCTGTGGGTCGCAAGATAATATGTCTTTGCGGCTCCCATAAGCTCATCGAGGCTGTATTTTTCCGCGATCGGCATAAGCTTCTTTCTCTTCTCATCCGTAGCCGCATGAAGCGATATCGCAAGATTTATCTGCAGATGCTTTCCGTTCCTTTTCTCTTTTGCAAGCTTTATTATGCCGGGCACGATACCGCAGGTGGAGACCGTGATGTTGCGCTGTGATATGCCTTTGCCGTCGGGATCCGTCATTATATCAATGAACCTTAACAGATTATCATAATTTAACAACGGCTCGCCGGAACCCATGATGACCACATTGGATATGGCCTTTCCGGTATCCTTCTCCATAAGATACACTTCCTTTGCCATTTCCCCTGCGGTAAGGTCACGCGCAAGACCGTTTATCGCAGAAGCGCAGAATCTGCAGCCCATAGCGCATCCCGCCTGGGACGAGATACAGGCGGTATTCCAGCTGCGGTAGCGCATAAACACTCCTTCTATAAAGTTTCCGTCTGAAAGCTCAAATAAATACTTTCTCGTACCGTCATTGCGGGATATCTGCACGGTATCCGTCTCCAGCCCGTCTGTGCTGTAACGTCCGGAAAGAGATGCTCTGAGCGCTTTGGAGAGATCGGACATTTCATCAAAGCCCTGTGCTCCCCTCCCATGTATCCAGGAAAATATCTGCTTTGCACGGAAGGGCTTTTCTCCCTCCGATGCAAGCTCTTCCTGCAATTCTTCCTTTGTAAGATCATATATGTCCTTCACGTTCAGTCCT
>CADCRB010000110.1 GCA_902803745.1 uncultured Lachnospiraceae bacterium | reverse complement strand
GCGGCACTGTATGTCCGAAGGACGCGATCCGCTATGGAAGGGTTCCCTCGGATCATTGACTCACTGTTTCAGGGGCCATTTTTTCAACTCGTTTTCGCCTGTAAAAACGCGGGATTTTTGCGTACAATTCCTATTTTGCACGCAAGAAGGCAAAGAAATCCCTGCCGCGTAAAGCAGCAGGGATTTATTGACTATTGTTCTTTCAAGCATTACCATCCGGCAGTACCATGCTCAGAATAATGAAACATCAGAGAGTCCCAGTTACCCTGAATAGTTCCATCATCTAACCCCTTGGTATTCTTCAAATAATTATATGCTTCAGCTGCTCCTGCCGCACTCACACCATGTAGTCCGACTGCCCAGCTTGGCGTCCCCACAGCCGCTACTGCAGGCGCTGGTGTCTGTGTAGCCGTTTCAGTAGTAGCTGTCTCAGTTGTTGTCTTTGTTTCCGTAGTATTCTGTGCATTTGAATCTGTGTTCGTCTGCGTATTAGCAGTTGCTGCAGCTGCAGCCGCTGCTGCCAGAGCCTGGGCAGCTGCATCCGTTGTATTGGTATCAGCAGCAGGTGTTGCTGTCTCAGTAGTCGTTGTTTCAGCAGTTGTTGTCTTATTGGTTGTTTCCTCAGTCTGCTCCGACTTCTCTTCTTTCTTTTCAGCCTTTGTCTCAGTCAGATACTCAGACTTAACATACACAATATCTCCGTTGCCCCTTACTATACGATGCCATTCATCAGACTTACCGTTGGCAGTAACCTCATCACCTTCCTTAAGCTGGCCAGCTATCTCAGAATCTGTGTTGGGCTCCTTCCTCATACGGACTGCCTCTTTGGCATAAAGCTTTATCTCTTCTATGCCGGTTATCCCGAATTCATCAGTTTCCGGCTGTGTTTCCACGGCTGCAGGATCATTTTCTGATACAGTCTCTGCAGGTACATCTTCAACGACGGAAAAATCATATTCTTCTATTTCTGCCTTAACCGGCTCCTCAGATGGTATCTCCGCTACATCCGCGGAGATCGCGATCTCACTCGCGGGTTCTGAAGCCTCCGTTTTGTCCTCTGATTTGCTTTCAGATTTTCCGCATCCTGCCGTCACTGAACACACGCACATCATCAAAACCATACTGACTGCCAAAATTCTTCTCATCTTTTCCTCCTCTGAATCCTCCGTCTGTTTTACTGTATGTTTCTATAATTCGAAAGGAACTGGATTGTCCTCTCATTCTTTGGGTTATCGATGACCTCCTCCGGAGTGCCCTCCTCGGCGATCACACCTTTATCCATGAAAATGACCTTGTCCGATACGTCTCTTGCAAATGACATCTCGTGCGTGACTATGATCATAGTCGTGTGGTTTTTTGCCAGATCCTTTATCACTCTGAGCACCTCGCCCGTAAGCTCCGGATCAAGAGCCGATGTTGGTTCATCAAAACACAGTATATCCGGATTCAAAGCCAAGGCTCTTGCTATTGCCACTCTTTGCTGCTGACCGCCTGACAGTTCATGCGGATAATTCTGCATTCTGTCAGAAAGTCCCATATCTGCCAATAGTTCCCTCCCACGATTTTCTATACTGGTAATATCCGGATTTCCATATCCTTTTGCCAGGATCGACGGTGCAAGTGTTACATTCTCCAGAGCCGTATACTGTGGGAACAGATTGAAAGACTGAAATACCATCCCGAAATGAAGCCTCTTCTTTCTTGCGGCCTCTTCGGACATAGGTTCTTCTGCGTTGCTGTCAAACAGCACATCATCCCTTATCTTTATCACGCCGCCATCCGGTGTCTCAAGAAAATTTAGGCATCGAAGCAGCGTGGTCTTTCCGGATCCGGAGGATCCGATAATTGAAACCGTCTCTCCCTCATCCATACTGAAACTTATATCATGTATGACCTCAGTAGATGAAAAACTTTTTTTCAGGTTTTTTACCTCAAGCATGATCATATGATTCACCTGAAATAAGACAGCTTCTTCTCTATCTGTCCGAATAGTATGGTCAGCAGCCCCGAGAATAATAGATAGAATATACCCGTATAGAACAGCGGCCATATGATGCCCGCACTCTTTATAAAAGATTGCCCCTCCCAGATTATCTCATACACAGCTATTACTCTGGCAAGCGAAGTATCCTTTACAAGAGTTATTATCTCATTTGATATTGGCGGCACGATCCTCTTTATTACCTGAAGAAGTACTACCTTGAAAAATATCTGCGACTTTGTCATTCCCAAAACCTTACCAGCCTCATACTGGCCGACTGGAATTGACTGTATTCCGCCTCTGTATATCTCAGAGAAATAGCAGGAATAATTGATAACAAAAGCCACAAGTGCAGCTACAAAACGCCCGCTGTCGCCGGATCCCCATACATTAGCATGAAACATAATGCCGGGTCCGTAATACATCACAAGAAGCTGAAGCATTAACGGTGTGCCTCTAATCACCCAGATCACAAACCTTACAGGGGCCTTGATCGCACTGATCTTTGACATAGAGCCGAAACTGATTACAAGTCCCAGCGGAAGTGAAAAAACCAGTGTCAGGACAAAAAGCTTTACTGTCTGTAAAAAGCCGCCCAGTAAGGTTAGGGTAACATGAAAGAACATCGCTTACTTTACCAGCGCCTCCTGTACCCCATAGGTTTCTGCTATTGTCTTCATCTGGCCGTTATCTGTATATTTCTTTATCTCATCATCTATGAAGGCTGCCAGATCCGACCCCTTCCGGCATCCTACCACATACTCTTCGGATGTAAGATCTACGGTATGGGTGAGATCAGCATAGCTGGTACCTTCACCGACCATTGCTCCCGCCATAAGCGAATCGATTATCGAAGCATCTGATGTTCCGGCCTCGACCTCCATCAAAGTATCTGCCTGTGAAGTCACGGATATATGCTCCAGTCCCATATCATCTGCGACAGACTCCCCGGCAGATCCTGCCTCTACTGCAAACTTCAGGCCCTGTATATCCTCGATCTTTTTATACTGTGAAGCCTTGTCCGCCTTTACCACGACTGTCTGCGCATTATTAAGATACGGCTTTGTGCAGGCCATAGCTGATGCTACTTCATCAGTAAGCGTCATTCCGTTCCAAACGACATCTATGCTCTTATTATCGAGTTCAAGTATCTTATTATCCCAGTCTATCTCGGTAAACTGGATCTTCACACCGAGGTCCTCGGCTACAAGCCTTGCGAGGTCAGCATCGAAACCAACCCACTCCCCTGAATCATCCTGATAATCCATAGGTGCGAAGTCCGTAATGCCTACTATCAGAGTTCCCTTACCCTTGATATAATCCATATCGCCGCCTGAAGCACCGCTGCCCTTTCCACATCCTGCCAATACTCCTGCAATCATAACTGCTGACAGTACCAGAGCTGTTAACTTTTTCTTCATGATCTTTCTCCTCTAAAAAAGTATGTTATCTGAACCGATCCCGTATTATGTTCTTCTTTTAAGTCGAATTCAAAGAATATCACAGCAGAGCCTAAATGTAAACTACCCTGCGGAAAGCTTTTTTTCCTTTCCGTACTACCAGACCTTCTTTAAGCTCTTCCTTGCTGTATGACAATTTGATGTCCGTGACCTTTTCATCTCCGACCGATACTCCGCCCTGCTGCACCAGTCTCCTGGCATCTGACCTTGTAGGAGAGAGTCCGGCAGCAACCAGAAGCTGCAGTATATCCGACCTGCCATCCTTAAAATCACTTTCTTTCAGCTCACTGGTGGGCATGTTTTCCGTATCAAGATTACCGGAGAATATACCTCTGGCAGTTTCCTGGGCTTTATCCGCCTCTTCCTTTCCATGTACAAGCTCTGTCAATTCATGAGCCAAAAGCTCCTTCTTCTCATTTATCCTGCTGTCATCCCAGCCATCTATCTCTTTTATCTCATCCAGAGAGAGGAAAGTGAGCAGCCGGAAACACATCATCACGTCCGCATCGTCCACATTGCGCCAATATTGATAGAAGTCATAGGGCGAAGTCTTCTCGGGATCCAGCCATACCGCCCCCTTTGCGGTCTTACCCATCTTCTTCCCTTCATTATTGAGAAGCAATGTCTGAGTCATCGCAAAGCAGTCATCGCCGGTCTTCCGTCTGATAAGCTCTGTCCCGGCCAGCATATTACTCCACTGGTCGTCACCGCCAAACTGCATATTCACCCCGTAGTTTTCATGCAGATACCAGAAGTCATAAGCCTGCATGATCATATAGTTGAATTCAAGGAATGAAAGACCCTTCTCCATTCTCTGTTTATAGCATTCCGCCCTAAGCATATTGTTAACAGAGAAATGTGCACCTACTTCCCGAAGAAGATCGACGTAGTTAAGGGACAGAAGCCAGTCAGCGTTATTAACCATGATAGCCTTGTCATCACCAAACTCTATGAATCTCTCCATCTGCTTTCTGAAGCAGTCACAATTATGCTGTATGGTTTCCGGTGTCATCATGGATCTCATATCACTCCTACCGGAAGGATCCCCGATATATCCTGTGCCCCCGCCTATCAGCACGACCGGCCTGTTCCCTGCCAGCTGGAGTCTTTTCATCAGACAAAGCGCCATGAAATGTCCCACATGAAGTGAATCAGCAGTAGGATCAAAGCCTATATAGAACTTTGCTCCACCTCCGTTTATAAGTTCCCTGATCTCCTTTTCATCTGTGACCTGGGCTATAAGACCCCTTTCCCTAAGTTCCTCATAAATCTCCATTTTTCTGCTCCAATCATTTGACTTAAGGGTTACCCCTTCAACCCGGACAATACTATCACACACGAATCCGGCCTGCAATCAGCCGTCGATCCTATCCTATCCGCTTGTATTTCAAAAAGTAATATATCAGATCAAAATATGTCTGCTCTTCACTTTCGCTGCCGTCACTTACAAGTTCCCATTCCGGATCGGCATCCAGATCCGGGAAGAATGCATCTGCTTCATAACCCTCATCGATCTTCGTCACAAGACACTCGTCACACATAGGAAGAAGCTGCTTATATATCTCAGCGCCTCCGATACAATAGACTTCTCTGTCAGCATACCTTTCCAGCACAGGTTTCAGATCATCTATGCTGTGTACGATCTCGACTTCATCAGGAAGTCCGCTCCCGTTTCCTCTGGTAAACACTATATTTACCCTGTTTTTCAGGGGGAGACCATTCGGAAAGCTTTCTAAAGTCTTCCTGCCCATCACCACCACCTGTCCCATGGTTGTTTCCCTGAAAAATCTCTGATCAGCAGGGATCTGCACCAGAAGTTTTCCCCTAAGACCAATACCCCAGTTTTTGTCTACTGCAACAATGGCTTTCATATTTATCCCCACTTCTCAGACAATGCATCGATCTGATCAGCAAATTTTGCCAGATCTTTATTTGCCAGATGTTCGTTCTTTCTGATAATGGACATGAGTCTCTGACCCGCAGCCAGCAGCCTGTCAAATACAGGATTGCCAGTATGCCTCTCCGCTTTGGCTTTTCTGATGCCCTCTGCCTCATGAATGAATTCTCCCTTAAGCAGGTCAAAGACCGTACCGGAAAAAGGAGCATAGGCATCCATTCCAAGCTCGTCGTGCAGTGTCTTTGCAAAAGTCTCTGTAACCTTATCCTCTCCGTGTACAACAAAGACCTTACTGGGTTTCGATTCAAATCCTCTCATCCAGTCCAGAAGCCCGTTCATATCAGCATGCCCGGACATTCCGATAAGCTTGCTTATCTCAGCCTTAACATCTATCTCCTCGCCGAAAAGCCTTACCTTCTCAGCCCCATCGACAAGAGCCCTTCCAAGTGTCCCGACGGACTGGTATCCAACGAAAAGTATAGTTGACTCCGGTCTCCATAAGTTATGCTTCAAATGATGTCTTATTCTTCCGGCATCACACATTCCCGAGGCTGATATGATGACCTTAGGCTCATCTATATCGTTAATCTCCCTTGATTCATCCGT
>CADCRB010000109.1 GCA_902803745.1 uncultured Lachnospiraceae bacterium | reverse complement strand
TGGCTCTTTGCCCTTCCGGCAGCCATAGCTGCGTCTGCGGCATCCTTCATCTGCCTGTTTGTATCATCCTGCCATTTTATAAGACCTGTCAGCAGTCTGTAGACCATAATGATACAGCACAGAAAAGCAACTATGCAGACTAGTCCGTATATTACGGTTCTTCCGTATATGATCCATATATCAGATACGACAAACACGGTGAATTTTGATTTCTCATCATAAGATGCGGTCATGATACGGTAGACATTATCATAATCCTTAAATATCTTTATGCTTTCGCCGTCGGTTTGTGCCTGTCCGTAGGGCAGTTCGGATATATTTGTCCTGGAATCCTCAGTCATCTGGAAGCTTCCATAGGGATGGTTGATAATGTCACCTTCAGTATCCACCAGAAAGGCATATCCCTTGTCTGAATAGCTGTCGCCCAGGATCTCCACAAGCTTATCCATATAAAAATCTATACCGAAGCATCCCAGATATTCTCCGGTCTTTGCGTCATAGACAACTTCAGATATTGTTATGCAGTACCCACCGGTCTGTGAATCGTAGTAAGGAGCTGTGATGCTCCAGCCATCCTCAGCTTCAATAGAATCCCTGTACCATGGTCTCTCCACAAGATTCCACCCTTCTTCAGGCTTCCATCCGTTATTCATATATACGCATGGCTCCAGATCAGGATTTGACATATATGATACGGATATTTCCGGATACTGCACAGTGATCCGGTTCAGATAGTCTATGGTTCCCTGATAGTCATCGAGCATTTCGGGATGAGTGGAGATTATGCTTACAAACATATCGAGGATACTCTTTTGTGTATCTATCCATTCAGAAAGCCTGAATTCATAATCATCAGCCATGCTCCTCATCATTTCATTGCCCCATCTCGCAGTAGTGGCAATATTAACATACAGGCTTATAAGCATTACAAAGGTCATGACCAAGGTAATAAGTGCCCTGAAGCGTCTGTTCATGCCCCCTTGTTTTGTCCGCTTTTCTCGATCATCGTTTTTTTGACCGGTACGTACGATGCTGGAATATGACAGGATCTGCCCTATCATATCCGAAAGCTTCCGTCCGGCATTATTGATCCTGGACATTTCCGCACTGTAGTCTTCTATCTGTGAAGCATAGTCCCTGTCTGATACATGCATGATAGTAGACAGAGGTTCACGCAGCTGCCCGGTGATACCGTTCAGGAATTCCTCCTTTGCATGAAGAGCCTCTTCTGTTTTTTTCTGGCTGTTTACGGCAAGAAGATAAAGAAATATGACCAGCCCAAAAAGAGCTATGGACAGAAGTATGGTCACGATAAGCTGTATGTAGGAGTCACTGTACAGCTCCCAGTCACTTTCCCTTACTATCAGATACCACCCGTTTTCCGATCTTGTGGCAAAAAGATATTCATTTACGATGCCGGATTTTATCCTGGAAGAGACTACATCTTCGGAATTCTTTGAAAGAGACCATACAGCGGCATATTCAGGAAGCGCGGTCACAAGGCTTTGGCCTACAAGGCTTTCATCTGTACATCCGGCTATGATACCTTCACTTGTTACGATAACTGCATTATGTGTCCCGGTTTCATCGATATGTGTAACATGGTTCTTTATATTATCCATGACGTAGTCTACGCCCAACACCGTGTTCTCATCACCTATCTTTACAGTAGCCGAGTAGCATATATCTCCGGTAATGGCATCCTGATAAGGCGGCGTCACATACGCTTTACCGTTATTTTTCAAAGCGCCCGAATACCAGATACGATCCTGCAGCACATAGTCATCCGGCGGATCAAAGCCCGGGATTATCATCCAGTCTTCTCCCGCCACATATACATTAAATATGCCTGTTCCGGAATTTATAAGCTTCTCTCTCTGTTCATAGATAAAGCTTTCAAGGGCGGCTCTGTCATTAAGCATTTCACCTGCCGGAACAGCAAGCTCAAGCGTGAGATTTTCTGCATCATCCATCATCTCTTCAATCTCATTGCTTATGATCTCAAGCTGATATATTCCAGAATCCCACGTCTGCTGCCTTGTCTGCTGAAAGACTGTCCATGCGTACATGAATATCACTATCAGCAGCAGTGAAGCTATAAGTATTATTATTCCTGTTCTTTTCTTATCCTTCATCCGATGATAAATGGTATGTTTTAAAGTTACTGTTCTTCTTTCTCTACAATTTGATCCTGACTCTTGAAAATACTGTCTCCCCTTATCACTCCTCTTACACTGGAAACCGGATATATGATCGTATTCTTCCCTATGACTGTCCCCGGATTCAGCACGCTGTTGCAGCCAACCTCTACATGATCCCCAATCATGGCTCCGAATTTCTTCAGTCCCGTTTCGATCTTCTCGTTGTTTATATAGTCTTTAACGACCACGTTCTGCTTATCCGACTTTACATTTGAGGTGATCGATCCGGCACCCATATGTGCGTAAGAACCAAGAATGGAATCACCGACATAATTATAATGCGGTACCTGTACGTGATTAAACAGGATAACATTTTTAAGCTCTGTGGAATTACCGACCACGCAGTCATTTCCAACAAGAGCATTACCCCTGATAAATGCGCATTGTCTGACTTCTGTGTTTTCGCCTATTATACAGGGGCCGGTAACGGATACAGTAGGCCAGATCCTGGCGCTTCTTGCTATCCAGATCTCGTCTCCTTTCTTTTCATATATATCGAGATCCAGGTGTCTAGCAAGTTTCTTTATAATATATCCGATCTCCTTCAGCGCTTCCCATGGATATTCAAATCCGGAAAGCAACTCTCCTGCCATGCTTTCTTCAAGCGTATACAAATCCTTGATCCTTACACCATCCATCAGTATCCCCCTTCAAGACCAGGTCACATTCAGCGCCTTGTATTATATATCAAGCTGTATTATCAGGATGCATCTGCTTTTTTTGTTTTCTTCTGGGTCGGCCTGTTTACCCTGGCGACCTCCTGCAGTCTGGAAGACAATACGGCTGTCAGGTCCTTAGTTTTTACCTGATTTACGTGCTTTGCAACATATTCATCCAGCTTTTGCCTGTAAAGCTCCGGCTCTATCTCTCCTCTCTCCAGCTGTGCCAGACCTTTTTCCCAGCTGGCGGTCATCTTTGGCTCAAGCATGGTAGGCAAAGTCATA
>CADCRB010000108.1 GCA_902803745.1 uncultured Lachnospiraceae bacterium | reverse complement strand
CTTACCGGCCACCATAGTCATTTTCACATCTGCTTTGGATCCCGAATATACCAGATTCTTTGTAAGATTACAGACAGGCTGCATCTCGGGCCTGGTCATATCTATCATTGTAAGATCCGCATACTTTCCTTCAGCCAGCGCATCACAGTCATCAAGCCCCATAGCCCTTGCCCCGCCGACTGTTGCCATGAAGAGAACATCATCTGCATCTACGGCAGATGCATCTTTTTCTCTGAGCTTGGGCAATGCCGCGGTAAGGAACATTTCCCTGAACATATCGAGACAGTTGTTGCTGGCAGGCCCGTCAGTTCCGATGGCAAGTCCTACCCCTTCATTAATGAGCCTTGAAATCGGCGCGATCCCTGAAGCAAGCTTTGTATTGGAGCCCGGATTAGTAACCGCATAAAGGCCGCGTTTCTTAAAGATCTCAATATCTTCATCCGACATATAAACGCAGTGATATCCGCCTCCGCCGTTATCGTAAAGTCCCAGTGAATCCGCAAGCTTTGTGGGAGTAATGCCGTATCTTTCGATACAGCCTGAAACCTCTGATTCTGTTTCTGAATTATGGCCCCAGACCGGAGTATTATACTTATGGGCAAGCTTTGAGAGTCCCTCCAGAAGCTCCTTTGAGCAGGTATACTCCGCGTGATATCCGGGAATGTATGAGGTCAGTGGATTGTGGCCGTTAAGCTCATTGATCCATTCCTCCTGAAGCTCTAAAGACTGGGAGAAATTATTCATGCTTCCGGTCTGTACACACCTGAAACCGCATTCCTCCGTTGCCCTGGCTATCTCATAGGGCCTTAAGTACATATCAAAGCAGGCTGTGATACCGCTGGTAAGATATTCCATTACTGCCAGCTTGGTACACCAGTAAATGTCATCATCCCGAAGCTTTGCTTCCCTGGGGAATATGGATTCATTAAGCCATCTGTCAAGAGGAAGATCATCAGCATAGGAACGCAGGAAGGTCATACCGCTGTGAGTATGAGCGTTCTTAAATCCGGGCATTATGATATTGCCGCAGGCGTCTATCTCCCTGTCATACTTTACATCCCTCGGAGCAGCCTCGCTTTCTCCTGCATAGCTTATCCTTTCGCCATCTGTCGTCAGCACCCCATTCTTTATCACATCCATTCCATTAAGCATGGTTATGATGGTTGCATTGTATATTTTTATTCTGCTCATTATCTCCCCCTGTTCTTACCGCTCATCGCTCCGTTTATGCTCTTATCATATGGCGGACGGAGAACTCCCCTGTCAGTGATGATAGCTGTAATAAGCGAATGATCAGTTACATCAAATGCAGGATTAAAAAATCCCGCTCCTTTCGGAGCCATTGGCTTTTCATACCAGAGTGATCTTATCTCATCAGGATCTCTGAACTCGATCTCAATATCATCACCCTTGGCAGTATTCATATCAATGGTGGAATATGGTCCCAGAACATAGAAAGGGACACCGTAATACTTTGCAATTATTGCGACACCGGATGTTCCTATCTTGTTTGCAACGTCTCCGTTTGCTGCGATCCTGTCACAGCCTACAAGCACAGCCTGTATCTTGCCCTGTTTCATAAGAAGGGCTGCCATGTTGTCGCAGATGACAGTCTCGTCGACACCAGCATTTACAAGCTCAAAAGCAGTAAGTCTCGCCCCCTGGAGCAAAGGTCTTGTCTCATCAGAGTATACATGAAAATTATATCCCCTCTCTCTTCCGAGGAGTATCGGTCCCAGACCGGTACCGTATCTGCTCGTAGCAAGCGCTCCCGCATTGCAGTGAGTAAGGATCCCGTCTCCGTCATTCAAAAGTGACAGCCCCTGCTCAGCAATCTTCATACACATAAGGATGTCTTCTTCATGGATGGCAACCGCTTCGGAATAAAGGCGATCAACAATCCGGTCCGTCGAAATACCCGACTTTACAGCTGTATCAACAAGTGCAAGCTGCCGCTCGATGGCCCATGAAAGATTAACAGCTGTAGGTCTTGAAGAATTCAGGTAATCTCCGTCTTTCTTCAGCTTTTCATAAAAGCTGTCAGAGTCCTGATCCTTGTATGTCCCGGCCAGTAAAGCCATACAGTACCCGGCAAAGATTCCTATACAGGCTGCTCCCCGCACAGCCAGAGATTTTATTGCATCATACATCTCATCAAGTGTTTTGATCTCGATATAATCTACCTCACCCGGAAGCTTTGTCTGGTCGATCGCTATGATACTTTTCCTGTCATCCGAAAGCCTTACCGGATCTGTTCCCCTGTACGTAAGTGACATCTAAAATACCTCAATGGCTCTGGTAACAAGCTTTTCAAACAAAGGTGCCGCCTTCTTTCCTGCCTCAATCACTTCCTCACTCGTAAGCTCATGATCCGCTATTCCCGCAGCGAGATTACAGACACAGGATATACAGCATATCCTGAAGCCCATATGATTGCCTGCAATAGCCTCAACAACAGTGCTCATGCCGACTGCATCTGCACCAAGTTTCTTTAACATCTGTATCTCTTCAGGAGATTCATATGACGGTCCCGTAAGCTGAACGTATATACCCTCTTTCAGATCGATAGACAGCTCGGCAGCAGCATCTTTTATTTTGTTCCTCAGCTCTTCATCATATACATGTGACATATCAGGAAAGCGTACGCCAAGCTCATCAATATTCGGACCGATCAGTGGATTGGGCGCAAAGACTGAAATATGATCTTTCAGCAGCATGAAATCTCCGGGATTAAAATCTTCTCTGATCCCTCCGGAAGCATTGGTAAGAAAGAGAATATCTGCACCGAGAAGCTTCATCAGTCTGGTTGGAAGAACTACATCCGAAATATCATAGCCCTCATAATAATGTACCCTTCCTTTCATACATACAAGCTTCCTTCCGGCAACTGTACCGAAAATAAAGCGTCCGTCATGTCCGGGCGCGGTGGACACAGGAAAACCTGGAATATCACTGTAGGATATCTCGCATTCCACTTCCATATTTTTTGCGTAATCTCCGAGTCCCGATCCTAAGATCAGCGCTATCTCAGGCTTAAAATCAGTCTTGCTCCTCACATAATCAAGGCACTTCATAAGCTTCTCGTATCTTGCGTCCATATTTGTATCCTCCTTAATGATATTGAGTTATATTAAGAATACCGGCCTCAGAAAGTATCGATGTCATCATCTGCATAGAACCCATCAAAATCATCATTTTTATTGGAAGAAATATCCGGAATATCCTCTTCTTCAATATCCTCTTCCTCGGCAGCCAGACGTTCCTCTTCGGCTTTAGCAGCCATCTCTGCCTTTCTCTTCCTGCGTTTTTCCTTTCTTTCATCAGCATATGCAGCAGAGAATTCATCAAGTATCTTTTTTGCTTTTTTATACTGATTGCCGTTAACGTATATAACACAGAGTTCCTTGGCGCCTCCAAATTCCCGGCGCTTAAAAATAGGTATCTTTTCCCATCTTTCGAGATAGGATACCCTGTGTCTCACAAGCGCGGATACTACCTTATCCTTGGCCTTGAAATCCACTGTGGAAAAAAGTTCTATATCATTCGAATCCATAATTACCTCCATGCGTGTCTAAGCCTTGTAATTTTATCATATTCAGAGGATAATTAAAACAGTTTTGAAAGGACTTGGAGCGCTTATGATATACACAAAATTCACCATAGAAACCACTGTTGAGGCTGAGGATATCGTATCCTCCGTACTGGCTGACTGCGGTATAGAAGGACTTGAGATTGCTGATTCAAAACCCTGGACCAGGGAAGAGCTTGATGAGATCTTTGTTGATGAAGTTCCGACAGATCCGAATATCCCTGAAGGGATCGCACTTATTTCATTTTATCTTTCCGAAGATGATGATAAAGGAACCATTCTAAAAGATGTCAGACTTTCACTTGAAGACATGCGCGCCTTTATAGAGGTCCCATGCGGAACGCTTAATATCTCCTCCTCAGATCTTAAGGATGAGGATTATATTAACTCTTGGAAACAGTATTTTCATGCATTTTCCATAGATCTTTTTGCCGGAAGAAAGCTTGGTATCGTACCATCCTGGGAGGAGGCTCCGGAGATCTCCGGATCGAGCGACATACTCATACACATTGATCCGGGGACGGCTTTCGGTACAGGAGCCCATGAAACCACGAAGCTTTGCATCATTGATCTGTCAGAATATGTGACCGACGGATGCCGGGTGCTGGATATAGGGACTGGCTCCGGGATCCTATCAATGGCTGCTTTTATGATGGGAGCAGGCAGTATCGCCGCCACAGAGCTTGATAAAAATGCCATCCCCGCCGTCAAGGAAAATTTCGAAAAGAACGGCCTGTCGAACTCTCCTTTCAGACTTGTCATGGGTGATCTTGTATCAGATCCTTCTGTAAGGGATGATATAGGAGGAAATTATGATATAGTTGTCGCAAATATTCTGCCGACAGTGCTTATTCCATTGACACCGGTAATGAAAGATCTTGTTCGAAAGGAAGGCACAGTGATCTACTCCGGAATACTGACTGAAAAAGCGCCCGCAGTGAGGCAGGCGCTTACAGAAAACGGATTTGATATTATTGATGAAAAAGTGCTGGGCGAGTGGTGCGCTATAACTGCAAAAGCCTGAAAAATCCTGCTACTCAGTCCTCTCATCCTTACCTACGAAGAAAAGCGCAACGGTACCGGGTCCTGTATGACTTCCTATGGTAGTACCAATATAGCTTATCTCTACTTTGCCCTTTAGCTTGGGAAAAGCCTCTTCTATCAGCGAAACCTCGGATAGTGCCAGATCCATACAGTCTGACTGTGAGATATAACACTTGCCGTCGTAATCTGTCCCGTTCTGGGCATGCTCCTTCATCATTTCCACGGCTCTTTTTATGACCTTCTTTGAGGTGCGTATCTTCTCTCTCGGTATAAGCTGGCCATCCTTGTTTACATTAAGAAGCGGACAGATATTTAGAAGATTGCCTACGAAGCCGGCTGTTTTCTTCACTCTTCCGCCACGGACTAGATATTTCAGATCCGTTGTGAAGAACCAATGATGTATATACAGTCTGTTCTTTTCGACATAATCTTTTAGTTCATCAATAGACCTGCCTTCATCTCTCATATCCGCAAGAATGTCCATAAGAAGACCATATCCCGCCGAAGCCGCAAGCGAATCTATTATATATATCTTCCTGTCAGGGTACTTATCCTGCAGATCATCACGGGCTATCATAGCAGAATTCACAACTCCGGATATCCCTGACGACAGGCTCAGATGTATTATATCCTTTCCTTCTTTAAGAAAGGGCTCAAAATAATTAACAAATTCATCCACGTTGATCTGAGAAGTCTTTGTTATGGCACCCTCTGCCATCTTCTTATAAAACTCATGGAAGTCCATACTGTATCCAAGATCATCCAGGTAGTCCTTACCATCAATCTCGTAATGAAAGCAGATATATTTAATGTCTCTCTTTTCAAAATGCTCTTTTGTAATATCAGCTGTAGAGCAGCAGCTTAGTATATATTCTCCCATCTCTCCCCCTGACGGTTATTATTCGGTCACGCAGGATACTGTCGATCGCCTGAAAACTCTGACAGCCTGTGACCATGTATCACTTTGATAATTTTATCAGTTTTAAAAATGCGTTTCAATTACACAATATCCGTTTTTTGACCGATTATGGATTTTATGGACTTTATGTGCTATCATACCGCATATGTTACGGTTAGTTTGGGTAGTCGGCATATCTCTGCCGTTCATAGTGTATTATTTTTTCCGTCTCGTATATGTCGAGCAGCATCCCGAAAGATTTAACGAAGAGACCCGGTATGGCATCGCAAAAAATATGATCAGCCAGGTAATGCGAAATGCCTTCATACATACAAAAGGCTTCGGTCAGGAAAAGCTGCCTTCAGAGGGCGGATATCTGCTCTATCCCAACCATCAGGGGAAATATGATGTACTCGGCATCATACACGTCCATGACAAGCCCTGCACCATAGTTATCGATGAAAAACGCTCGCATCTTCCCCTTGCAAATGAAGTCACAACACTGCTTAAAGGAGTCCGCCTTGACCGTACAGATATGAGAGCACAGGTAGAAGGCATAATGCGTATAGCGGATGAAGTAAAGCAGGGACGAAGATATATTCTCTTTGCTGAAGGAGGCTATACCTTCAACGAAAACCATCTGCAGGAGTTCCATGCCGGTGCTTTCAAATGCGCTCTGAAGGCGAAATGTCCGATCGTTCCGGTAGCTTTGGTCGATTCCTATGTTCCTTTCGGAAGGAATGGTCTCCAGCCGGTATTTACACAGGTTCATTTCCTGGACCCTATTCCATACGAAGCATACAAAAACTGCAAAACAAGCGAGATAGCGTCAATGGTAAAGCATGCCATTCAGAGCAAACTCGACGAACTGAAAAAATAGCTCTTATTTTGATTTATATTGATCCACCGCTTCTTTTATTTTCTTTTCCGGCTTGATCAACCCCTGAAGTGACTCTCCTTTATTAAGAGTATCTATTATAGCGGCTATGTACCTGTTCATTCCCACAGACACATAGTATTCCCTCTCCAGAAGCTCGGGTTTCTGATAGATAAGATTAGTAGTGAATATCCTGTCAAAGATTCCTTCTTTGTAGGCTTTGTCAAATTTATCAAAACCGTGGGTGAAAAGACCGAAGGTCGCAAAAACGAAT
>CADCRB010000107.1 GCA_902803745.1 uncultured Lachnospiraceae bacterium | reverse complement strand
GGAATAACAGGTGTATCTCCAAACTGTTCACTCATCTTGGAATAGTCAATTGAATTTCCATCCATTCTTGCCGGTGTTCCGGTCTTAAAGCGTCTTAACTCAATTCCTGCTTTTATGAGAGAATCTGATAAATAGTTAGATGGTAAAAGACCATTAGGACCACTGTAAGTTATCGCTTCTCCTGTAAGACATCTGCTCTTAAGATATGTTCCTGTACAAATGATTACAGCTTTAGCTTCATAGATGATTCCGGAAAAAATCTTAACACCGGTAATTACTTTGTTGTATCCTTCTTTTTTAAGTTCCTCATCGTTAGTATCTTCAAAGAGAAGTTCAGTAACTTCTGCCTGCTTGATTGTCAGGTGTTCCTGATCTTCCAAAACTTTCCTCATAGCTTTGGAGTATTCCATCTTATCAGCCTGGCATCTGAGTGAATGAACAGCCGGACCCTTAGATGTATTAAGCATCTTGGATTGAAGGAAGGTCTTATCAATGTTCTTTCCCATCTCTCCACCAAGAGCATCTATCTCTCTAACCAAATGTCCTTTTGAAGATCCACCGATATGTGGATTACATGGCATAAAAGCAATATTGTCAGCGCTCATTGTGAACATAACAGTTTCAAGACCAAGTCTGGCGCAGGAAAGTGCTGCTTCGCAACCGGCGTGACCGGCTCCTATTATTGCCACATCTATTTTTTCTCTTACATCTACCATAAATTATTTACCCATACAGAATTTAGAGAAGATTTCTTCAGCGAGATCGTCTCCTATTTCTTCACCTATTATTTCTCCAAGAAATACATATGCATTAGTAAGATCAACGGTATAAAAATCTTCCGAAAGATCTTTATCAATACTATCTATTACAAGAGCAAGACTCTCAACAGTTTTTGAAAGAAGCTCCTTATGTCTTAAGTTAGTAATATAGATTTCCTGCTTGGGAGCAATCTCTCCACCAAGGAAAAGCTCAGTAATGGCGCGCTTTAGCTCCTCTATACCTTCTCCATTCAATAATGAAGTAGTGATAACAGGAAAATCTGCAGAATCACTTCCTGAAAACAGCATAGGAAGGATATCTTTTGATATTTTAATTTCCCCTGTCAGATCATTTTTGTTAAGTATAACAATAGTCTTCTTATTTGCACAGAGACTGCTGATCTGCTTATCTTCATCATCAATTTCCGATGTTGAATCAATTATATAAAGACAAAGATCTGCTTCTTCTACTTTTTCTTTTGCCTTATCAACTCCGATTTTCTCAATAAGATCTTCAGTATCTCTGATTCCCGCAGTATCAATAAGATTTAGAATTATATCATCAAGTCTTACTGTCTCTTCAATAACATCTCGTGTTGTTCCGGCGATATCTGTTACTATAGCTCTTTCATTTCCGGATAGTGCATTTAAAAGAGATGATTTACCGGCGTTTGGTTTACCTATAATAACAGTCTTGATACCATCTTTTCTTATTTTACCTTCATCCGCCGTCTTTAAGAGATGTTCTATCTTTTCTGACATAACAGTCACTTTTTGTTTTAACTTGTCAGAATATCCGGTAAGATCATAGCTTTCAGGATCATCAATTGCTGATTCAATATAAGCCATCTGATACAAAATATCTTCTCTCAGAGCTTTTACTTCTTTATAGATGCTTCCCTGAAGCTGTGCTCTTGAGCTATCAAGAGCAAATTTATTCTGTGCACCTATAATATCCATTACGGCTTCAGCTTTTGTCAGATCGATTCTTCCACTTAAAAATGCTCTCTTTGTAAACTCACCGGGCTCGGCAAGTCTACATCCGTTTTCAAGAAGAAGCGAAAGGATCTCATTCATTACCAGCATTCCGCCATGTGAATTTATCTCAATGACATCCTCCCTGGTATAACTGTGAGGACCTTTCATAAAGGAGATCATTACTTCATCAACTATATCTCCTTTGGAATTACAGATATATCCGTACTTTATGGTATTTGGTTTGTGTGTTAAAAGAGTATGCTCCTTTTTCGGAGAAACATATATCTTATCACAAATAGAAAGAGCATCTTTTCCGCTCACCCTAATAATACCAATTCCGGCATCGGACATGGCTGTTGCAATTGCGCAGATTGTATCATCATTAAAGTTGTTTAAAACACTGCTCATAATTTTTTCCTAAATAAAACCCCTCAAGACCAAGGCTTGAGGGGCAATCTAATCTTCATTCAAAGATTATTTCTTTAAAGTAACAACTACTCTTCTGAATGGCTCATCACCTTCACTGTGAGTTGTAACATATCTGTCGTTCTGAAGAGCTGAGTGGATGATCCTTCTCTCGTAAGGATTCATGGGCTCAAGAGCAACTGACTGTCTTGTTTTCTTAACCTTTATAGAAATATTCTTTGCAAGGTTCTCAAGAGTAGCCTTTCTTCTTTCACGATAATTCTCTGTATCAACTTTTACATG
>CADCRB010000106.1 GCA_902803745.1 uncultured Lachnospiraceae bacterium | reverse complement strand
CGTGTTCAAGTCAGAGAGGTTGTCGGGCAGGTTCTACCGCATTCCGGAGGATTAAGTGAACAAGCGAAGATAATCCAAAGGGCTTGCTTACTGCATTCATCTGTCCGGCCCGGATTTCTTAATAAGACAGTATAAGTGATACTAAACTCAAAGATTAGACGTTTGGCTATAGTGTGATAAGCGTTAACAGGGTATTATTAGTATTATTCTGCTTAATACAAGGCTTATAATGGAGGGATATCTTTATGAAGAGAAAAACGCTTGCCGCTTTTTTGCTCTGTCTTATGAGTGCCGCACTCCTTGCAGGCTGCGGAAAAAGTACAGACCAAAGTGACATTTCAGACAAATTAAAGGACAAACTTGCGACCGTGTCCGGGCAGGGACAGGAAGAGGATAAGCCGGAGTCCATAGAGAAGGAAGAGGACGTGTCGGAGTCCCTGAAGAAAGAAGAGGAAAAGCCGGAGAATGAGGAAGAACCAAAGGGGGTTCCAAACCTTCTATTGTTTCGCCAGAATGCTTATGAATGGAAAGAAGACAGTACTCCTTCGATAAAGCATCAATATACTTACTTTATGCTTGACGGGGAGAGTGCCGGATCATATAAGGCACTTGCGGCTTCTCTTGAGGATGCAAGGGATGAGATGCTTGCGAAACAGTCGGAAGCCTGGGAGAAAGACTTAAAGAGCATCAAAGAAAATGAGCTGATAACATTTGATGAAAGCTGGGAAGTATATCTTCGAAGGGCAGATGAGAAATACTTAAGCTTTGTTACCGAGTGTAGTAAAGAAGGACTCTTCGACGATGGTGCATATACAGAATACATGGCACACACCTACTATGTTGACAGCGGAAAAGAGATCGTTTTTTCTGATGTTATTACTGATGAAAATGCCTTCTTTGATCTTTTGGCTGAAAAAATGTATGCGAACATTGACGATAAACTGCAGCAGTATTACTCAATTGGAATTGAAGAAGATAAAGATACCTTTAAGGATGATCTGAAAGATATGATGAAGTCGGGAAAGCTTGCATGGACGCTCGATCCTTTCGGCGTGACCTGTTACCTTTCGGCGTATACCAAGGCGCCCTTTGCCGAGTCTGCGGTGATACAGTTTTCGGAAGATGCTGATCATGTGATTTTCACGGATGATTTCCGCGACAGTGCAAAGGATGAGTATGTTATCCAGGTGCCGGGGTACATAGGATCGTATATCGATGTAAATGACAGCGGTGTTCCGGTATATGTGAATGCTTCCGAGTTTTATGATTACAACGAATCATATGATGATATGGAACTTTCCGGACTACACTTAAGTTGTTCCGGAGAATGGAAGAACATCCCGGCCACTATGAAAGGAGGGACTGATTTTTATAATATTTTTCTTCTCCACAAGGATGGAAGCACGGTCGTTTTTGAAAATCACGATGAATACGATACCTCGTTCTTAAATACTTATGTATTGGCAAGGCATGAAGTGAGGGAGGGCGAGTCCCTAAAGGGGTGTCTCGAGTGGGCGAGTCAGAAAGATTATGATATAAACGGAGAGGGGTATACTCCCGTGTATGTTCCCACGGATCCTTCAGGCATAAGGGTTCTTACCGGAAATGGTGATTATGCAGAAGACTGGAGTCCGGCAGTAGTGAACGTAGATGCAAAGGGAAATCTGGAAGCATCATCCGATACAGGCGGGAAGGCGGAAAGCAACTAAATTGTGGGATAGAATAACAAAACTATGCGCCCGCCACAATACGTGGTTACATTGAGCACTTAGCGGCTGTAATTTAGCCGCTTATGTGCGAAAGCATGCCAAAACACTTAGCGAGCAAAAAACACTCGCAAAGTGCTTTTATTATGTGGTAAAATAAGACCAGAAGGGTACAGATTCATATCGGGAGGGGGTGCAGCTTTATGTGGAAATACACTACAGGAACTGATGCCGGACTTCCGGCATTCAGAGACACTATAGGGGCGATCTGCGGTCCGATGAACAATACTGTCGTGACCGGCAGCGGTACGTTCGTTACCACCTCGCGGATCTCGCAGGAGCAGAAGATCACTGCCGAGATGTTCATCGGAAGGAGACTTTGGGAGAGAGAGCTCATACCTCTTCCCAGGTTTTTCTGAGTCAGCCGGCAGGGTGGATTACAGACAGGTAAAATAATATGGCTTTTGATGGAGTGACTGTTTGTGCCGCAGCGTTTGAGCTGCGGCATTTTCTGACAGACGGGTATATTTCAAAAATCTCTGAACCCGAGACGGGTGAGCTTTTGGTCACGGTAAAGACCAGGGAATACGGCGTAAAGAGGCTGCTGATATCGGTCAGTGCCTCCATGCCTTTTATATGTCTTACGGATAAGAGTCTTACGGCGCCGATCCAGGCACCGGCTTTTACAATGCTGCTGCGCAAGCATTTGCAGGGCGGACGGATCCTGTCCGTAACACAGCCTTCTCTGGAGCGCATCATCATTCTTAAGATCGAGCACAGGGATGAGCTGGGTGATATGAAGCAGAAAAAGCTGATCATAGAGCTGATGGGCAAATACAGCAATATAATCTTTGCGGATGATGAAGATAAGATAATCGATTCCATAAAGCGGGTGCCTCCTTCTATGAGTTCTGTTCGGACCGTTCTTCCCGGTGAAAAGTATTTCATACCCGCTACACAGGATAAGGCGGATCCGTTATCGGATCGTGAGTTTGATTACTTCAGAAATCATGTGCTTGGCCGCCCGATGAGCGTGATCAAAGCACTGTACGGAACGTATACGGGCTTTTCGCCGGTCATAGCTTCTGAGCTTTGTCACAGATCCGGCCTTGACGGTAATGAAAGCGCGGCCTCTCTTGCGGAGACTGATCTTAAAAGACTCTATGATAACTTTATGCAGCTTACGGATGGGCTGAAGGAGGGGGATTTCAGGCCGGTGATAGTGTATGAGGACGGTAACCCAAGGGAATTTGCAGCTGTCCGTCTTACTATGTATGAAGACCTTGAGGAGCGCTCCTTTGATTCAATATCAGAGGTCATAGAGAGGTTTTATTCTGAGCGTAATGCCTATAATCATATCCGCCAGAAGTCGGCGGATCTTCGAAGGATCGTATCAAATGCCATAGAGCGGACTGCGAAAAAATACGACCTTCAGCTTTTGCAGATAAAAGATACTGATAAAATGGATAAATACAAGGTCTATGCGGAGCTTATAAACACTTACGGCTACGAAGTCCCTGATGGCTCGGATCATTTCGATACGGTTAATTTCTATGACGGGAAGGAGATCAGGGTGCCGCTGGATCCGCAGATATCAGTCCATGAGAATGCGAACAAATACTTTGCGAGATTCGAGAAACTGAAAAGAACCCGCAAGGCAGCTATGGAGCAGGCCGAAGAGAGCAGAGCCCAGCTTGCGCATCTGAAAAGCATCGAGGCGTCGTTTGAGACTGCCGAAAGCGAAGAAGATCTTAAGCTTATAGCAGATGAGCTGAAAGCCACAGGATATATCAAAAAGAGCGTTTCCTCTTCGAAAGGAAGAAAGGCTGGGAAGAAGAGCGCTCCTATGCATTATATTTCCTCCGATGGCTATGATATCTATGTCGGAAGGAATAATATCCAGAATGACGAGCTTACATTCAAAACGGGACACGGAAATGACTGGTGGTTTCATTCCAAGACATATCCGGGGTCGCATGTTTTGATGATAGTGGGGAAGGATGATCCTATGTCAGTGCCGGACAGCAGCTTCAATGAGGCGGGCCGCATAGCGGCTTACTACAGTACCGGACGCGACCAGGGTAAGGTTGATATTGACTATGTGACTGTAAAGCATGTAAAAAAACCTGCCGGAGCCGTGCCGGGATATGTGATCTATCATACAAATTACTCAATGACGGCCCAGCCTGATATTACCGGAATAAAAAAAGCTCCGGATGATGACAGGCAATAATGACATTTTTATATTTTTGAGGTATATTTATCTGTATATGATTTCGGATTAACGGAGCAAGATATGGCTGAGGCGTTTTGCCGGGAACCTGTATCTGCTGCGGATGGTCTCAGTCAGATATAAGACTGAGATACATATAGGAGGAGACACTATGAGCTTGATAAATGACTGGCGTGATATGGCATACAGCTCTACAGCTGACAAGGGAGAGCTGCAGAGGCTGTGGCAGGATTATTTCCTTAAGGAGAAGGAGATCTACATAGAGCTCCTTAAGACTCCGGATGAGGAGGTTAAGGGAACCGTAGCTTCTCTGGCGGAGAAATACGGCATTTCGCTTATGTATATGACCGGTTTTCTCGACGGGATCAATGATTCCCTGAAAACACCGAATGATCTTGAGGGTATGACAGAAGAGACAGAGGTCTCCCTTGGCTTTGATAAAGAAAAGCTTTTCAGAAATATGGTGGATGCCAAGGCGGACTGGCTGTACGGTCTTCCCGAGTGGGATGAGATCTACTCCAAAGAAGAGCAGGAGGAGCTGATAAAGGATCAGAAAAAGAGCCACACTTACGTTCGTGAGGGAAGAAAGATCGGCCGTAATGAACCCTGTCCCTGCGGAAGCGGTAAGAAATATAAAAACTGCTGCGGTCGGGGGATCTGACTGTTAAGGTATGAAGTGGAATTATGATTTCGAAATAGCGGCACTTGCATTTGAGACAGTACTGCTCATATTCTATTTTGCAAAAAGACATCTTCCGACCAAGAAGAACAGGTACTTCATACTCGCAATGTGCTCGGGGTGTCTGGCCACCGTTATGGATATTGTCTCCGGTCTTGCAAATGAGTATTGGCATGTGATACCTGTGGAGCTGCTTCATACCGCAAATGTGATATATTTCATCTGCATGGCGATGAACACATTGCTTTTGTTCGTTTATATCCTTTCGGTCACGGATCAGCTTGACGTAATAAGGACTCCTCTTTTTGTAGTCTACTGTATTCCGGTCCTGATCCTTGTGATAATGGCATTGTCTACGCCCTTTACCGGCGCCATATATTATCTCGATCCCGTAATGGGATATACGCATGGGCCTGCGGCGATCACAAATTATATTTTGAATGCATTTTACCTCTTGCTGGGAGTGGCGTATGTTATCGTATACAGAGCGCGAGTGAGCAGACTCCATATGTACAGTATCGTTTCACTTCTGGCGCTCTTAGGCATAGGGTCGGTCCTTCAGGGACTGTTCTTCCCGAAAGTCCTTCTTACGAATGCGTTCTCCTGCTTTGCAATGTGTATAGTATATCTTTCGCTTCAGAATCCGGATCTCTATATAGACAAGGAAACAGGGTTGTTTAACAGGGACGGATACTATGAGTATCTTAAGGAGCTCACGAGCAGCGGCGTCGAATTCTGCTTCCTGGTTGCCTGCCTTGACAATTACAGATCGGTCAAGACGGTTTACGGAGAGGAAAAGGCACAGAAGGCCCTGAAAGAGGCTATAGGTTATGTCAGGAAGAATTATTCCGATGATCATATTTTCAGGTACAGTCAGGATACATACATAGTATTGACTCCTGCAAAGTTTGATGTGGATCATGCTATGGAATTTGCAAGAAAAAGACTGGATGCGGGATTTGTCATAGGCGGAGAGCACATAAGGTTTTCGGTAGTATTTATCGTTATGCCGTATGAGATGCTTGATAATGATCTGAAACGCACACAGAATATACTGGATTATTCGCTTAAAAGCGTTTCTGCCGGAGCAAAGGGCAATATCATCGTGGATGATGCGCTGGTCAACAGCAGCAGAAGAAAGAACGATATAGAGATCGCTCTTGAAAAATCCATAGAGAAGAAGAGCGTTCAGATTTATTTCATGCCCATTTATTCACCTGTTACCGAAAAGATGGAAAGAGCGGAGGTTCTTGCTCGTATTTTTGACAGGAATGTAGGTTTCATTCCTCCGAGGGAATTTATTGCTGAGGCTGAAAGAAACGGCAGCATCATCTCTCTCGGAAGGGATATATTTGAAAAGACCTGCGAATTTATCAAAGAGCAGGAGCCGGAAACATACGGAGTATCAAGGATCAGTGTGAATCTGTCTGCCATGCAGCTTATGCAGGAGGGGATGGCGGAGGAGTTCATAGGTATATCAAATAAGAACGGTGTTCCTTTGGACCGTATCAGCTTTGACATAGCTGAGGTCATAGATACCAGCAGGAATGACATAGCGCAGATGAATATGAACATCCTTGCCGAAGCCGGCGCTGAATTTGCTCTGAACGGCTATGGCAGCGGATATTCAAGTCTTGAAAATATCATGAAGCTTCCGATAAGCTTGGTTAAGATCGACCGGGCTCTGGTGCTGTCTTATTTCGAGAAGGATTCACTGCTGCTGCCTGATGTTATCGAAATGTTCAGAAATCAGAAGCTTAAGATCGTGCTTGTCGGAGTAGAGACGAAGGATATGGCGAGACGGCTTTCCGTTATGGGCTGTGACTTCCTTCAGGGCTATTTCTATTCAAGGACGCTTCCTGCCAGAGATTTTGTAGGACTTATGAAGCGGACGGGTATTCAGTAAGGGTATTGACAAGCTCCCCGGGCCGTAGTATCTTATTTAAGTTATCAAGCAGAGCAAGGCTCTCACCCTGAGGCGTTTTATAGCAGCTGTCAGGTGTTCATTATGGAATGGACTTTGTGGAGGACTGCGCTTTGCTGCGCGGTTTTTTGTTTTATCAGGAGGAAAAAGCGATTAGCAACGATTATTTTATCAATGATCAGATACGCGACAGGGAAGTCCGTGTCATAGGAGCTGACGGCGAGCAGCTCGGTGTAATGTCGATAGCAGATGCGATGAGGGCGGCTGAGGACGCGGAGCTGGATCTTGTGAAGATAGCTCCCAATGCAAATCCGCCGGTATGCAAGATCGTTGATTACGGTAAGTTCAAGTATGAGCAGATACGTAAGGAAAAAGACGCAAGAAAGAAGCAGAAGATAGTTGAGATAAAGGAGATCAGGATGTCACCCAATATTGACACGAATGATCTCAACACAAAAATGAGTGCAGCCCGCAAGTTTCTCTCTAAGGGGAATCGCGTGAAAGTGACGCTTAGATTCCGCGGCAGGGAGATGGCTCATATGCAGGACAGCAGATATATTTTGGATGATTTCGCCGAAGCTTTGAGCGATGTGGCGGTCGTGGACAAGGCCCCGAAGGTCGAGGGACGTACCATGACGATCACCCTGGCAGAGAAAAAGTAGACAAAGGAGGAAATAATCATGCCAAAGATGAAGACCAACAGATCGGCAGCAAAGCGCTTCAAACTCACAGGAAGCGGAAAGCTGAAGAGGAACAAGGCATACAAGCGCCATATTCTCACCAAGAAGTCTCCCAAGACTATCAGGAACTTAAGGAAGTCAGCATTAGTTGACGAATCTAATGAGAAGAACATGAAGAAGATATTGCCTTACGTAAAATAACAGCCTGATACCGTCGCAGGCAGATAAGGCCGGTATACGGTGTAAGCTGAAGATTTATTGAGTCAGATATAAAACTATGTTTTATAGTAGGAGGAGTGAGAGATGGCCAGAATAAAAGGCGGCTTGAATGCCAAAAAACAGCATAACAGAGTATTAAAGCTAGCAAAAGGATACAGAGGAGCACGTTCAAAGCAGTACAGGGTAGCGAAGCAGTCCGTTATGCGCGCACTTGCTTCAGCCTTTGCCGGAAGGAAGCAGAGGAAGAGAGATTTCCGTAAGCTTTGGATCGCGCGTATCAATGCAGCAGCAAGAATGAACGGGATCACATACAGCAGACTTATGCATGGACTTAAGCTTGCCGGTGCAGATATTAACCGCAAGATGCTGGCGGATATCGCAGTAAATGATGCAGAGGGTTTTAAGTCTATCGCAGAGCTTGCAAAATCAAAACTGTGATTGTATAATTTGTAGGTTGTCTCAGGCTTGTGCCGTATCGTAACGGCATAGCCTGATGATATAAAGGATGCAGGAGTGGCGGAATTGGCAGACGCGCAGGCTTCAGGTGCCTGTGACCGCAAGGCCGTGTGGGTTCAAGTCCCATCTCCTGCAT
>CADCRB010000105.1 GCA_902803745.1 uncultured Lachnospiraceae bacterium | reverse complement strand
GCGCTTACCTACGTTAACGGATGCATAAGCTGGACGAACGGACTTTACGACGGACTGACAGATGATGCTTTCAAGACAAAGGCTACGGGTTCTGTGGACAATCATCTGAAGTGGCTTACAGATCTTGCAAATAAGATCAAGGATTCGGATGACAGCTTAAAGGACAAGCTGGATGAACTGAATGACAAGAAGGAAGAGCTGCAGGCAAAGCGTGACAAGGCGCTTGATGATAATGATCTCGCCGGAGCAAAGACCTACGACAAGATGATAGAGGCCGTAGATCAGGATATTGCAGATGAGGAAAAGAATACGGGCAAGAGCTCCACGGATGATCTTGCAACGGATATTAAGAATGACGCTCTTTCAAAGCTCGCGGATGATCCCAAGGCCGATGTATCTTCGCAGATGGATGCCCTCAACGGAATAGGACAGGGTGATGCAGCCAATCAGGTCGCCGACAGATCTGACGCTGCAAAAGGCAAAGGAGATTCAGGCGCAGGAGCCGGAGCCGGATCGGGCGCAGGAGATGGATCGGGCGCAGGAGCAGGTGCAGGAGCAGGTGCAGGAGCCGGAGCTGGCGCAGGGTCAGGATCAGGCGCAGGAGCCGGGGCTGGTTCGGGCGCAGGAGCAGGTGCAGGCGCAGGCGCAGGCTCGGGTTCAGGAGATGGATCAGGTGCAGGTTCAGGAAGCGGCTCAGGCTCAGGCTCGGGCAGCGGCTCAGGCTCAGGCAGCGGAAGCGGATCGGGCTCGGGAGGTGACAAGAGCAGCACAGGCGGAAGCAGTGAGGAGGATATCCTTGCAGTTGTAGAGAGCACCTTCGGAAAAGATCCCGAGGATATGAACGCTGAGGAGCTAGCCGAGGCTACATCCGGAGTATCAAGATTCGGCAGGAGCGGAAACACTGCCGCAGATAATCTGGCAGCAGGCTGGGCAGAGCTTATGAGATCCAAAAACAGCAAATATCTCTACAATAAATATGAGGCAAAGACTCCAAGATATATCAGCCTTAAAGCTATAGGAGATGTGAGCGATTTCAGATATTACTATGATGATACGAGAAGAATGGCGACTCTTACAAGCGGTTCAAAGGCATATATCTTCAGGAGCGGCAGCGACAGTCTCGAAAGAGGCGGTTCGGGTGAAACTCTGAAATATAAGATAGAGATGCAGAGGTATCCGTATATTTCCGAGGATGATGCTATAGATCTCTTTGACTGTCATGCAGAATATCTGACGAAGTCAAACTATGCAGTATGTCTGACGGGACCTATGGACGGAAAAGCAAAGGAGCTCCTTGATGCCCTGTCAGAAGGCAGCAGCAGTAACTAAACAGTGGATCATAAATATGAGGTAGTAGAATTATGGCTGATTATCCAATTATAGCGGACGTAAGTGCATATATAGTGAAGACACTCCGGGAGAAGATGTGTCCGGAGCCTATACCTTCACCCAATAATATAGAGATATCTTCTCCTCTGTCACAGGATGTGGACTATATAGTGGGCCTCTATCTCTATGACGTAGTGGAAGACGTGCAGGTGTCTACTCCGAGGCTGGTGCAGCGGGGTAAGGCCGAGCTTCAAAAGCCGCCCAGACCATATGCGCTTTATTATATGGTCTTTATTAACGGCTCCTCCCAGATGGGACTAAAGGCGCCGGATATACAAAAGATCATTGGTAAGGTCGCGCAGATAGTTAATGACAAGCCGTCTGTGTACCCCAATGAGCTGCAGTCATGGCTTACCACCCAGGAGCCTCCGATCACACTGTCTCAGGCGAAGATAAGTCTGGAGGAGAAGGTAAGGGTGTGGCAGGCGATCAACAAGCCTTATCAGATCAGCCTGTTTTACAAGGCGGCACCCGTATACCTGTCAAGCGGTGACATCATTGATACACCGCGTGTCGTGGATGCAAGCTTTTCGCTGCAGGTTCCCGGAGAAGAGGAAGCGTAATACTTTCCGATCTCCACAATACTCAAGAGGCCAGGGCATAGTCCCCGGCGGATCCTAATCAGAAGAAAGGAGGAAAAATGATGATGGCTTCCGTAATAAGCGCAAAACTGGACCTTTTGGTGCGGCTTATTGACACTACTACGGGGGCGCAGGTGACTGAAAGAAACATTATTTTCAAGAGAGACGGCATTCCTGTCAAACCGGATCCAAAAGACCCTGGTACTTATGTATTTATTAATACCGGCAGAGAGGATTTTCTCATGCAGATAGAAGTATTCGGGTATGAAATATATGAGAAAAGGGTTCGTTACGAAGAGTTAGACGATAGGATTCCGGAATGTGATGTGTTCCTGATGCCATCTGAGAGCATGTCAAGGGGAGAAAAAGTGCTTAGTTTCTCGGGTACTCTTCCTTTTCTTAAATCGATCGAGGCTGTATGCCTTGACAGACCTGTCTGCTATGCAAAAGAGTTTAACAAAAAGACGAATGAACTCACTGTCTTTACTAACGGCGGTGGATCCGTGAATCTTGATGACAAGTATTACGGAATGCTTAATGCAGACAAAACAAGCTATGAAAAAATCGAAGTGGAGGCTTCCGCCTCGCTTCAGTCTGTCAGACTTAGAGAGCCGGTCAGGGAAGAGCAGATCTCAAACCTTGCGATAGCGCGTGTGATATTCGGGCAGGTGTCCGAAAACGGGGATTACCTGATAAGAGTACGGGACAGCGGCACTGGCCTTAAGTACCTTATCCGCTATGAGGCAGGATCGGAGATCAGGTTCAAGGAGACCTGCTTTACAGGTCAGGAGGATAAACTGGTATGAGTCTTCTCGTTAATGTAGGTGCAAATCTGATGTGTACCATGGGTACGGCGCCGGCGCCCTTAAAGGTTACGTCGCAGTCTAAGGTGCTCGCGGAGGGAAAACCCGCCGCTACAATACAGGATGCGGCAGGAATGTCCAATGTAGGGCCCTTCGGCATGTGTGTATCTATGGCAAATCCGGCAGTCGCTGCAGCAACTGCCGCAGCATTGGGAGTACTTACTCCCCAGCCATGCACACCGGTTCCCGCAGGTATATGGATACCTACAAAGCCAAAGGTTTTGATCGACAGCAAGCCCTGTCTTACACAGGACTGCAAGATGATGTGTGCTTATGCGGGTTCGATTAGTATCACTTTACCCGGACAGATGAAAGTAAACGCTGATTAAAAAAAGAAAGGAAAGATATTAAGATGGCAGAATATTTTTCACCAGGAGTATACGTGGAGGAGTATGATAATTCCCCACGGAGTATTGAAGGAGTAGGAACAAGCACGGCGGGATTTATCGGTCTTGCCGAAAAAGGACCCGTTATCGGCGCTCCTGCATTCGTTCCTAATTTCAAAGCATTCACACAGCAGTTCGGCGGATTCTTAAGTGAATTTGCCTATGGAGAGTATAGATTCCTCGCTAACAGCGTGGAGCAGTTTTTCGCAAACGGCGGCACAAGATGTTTCGTTATGAGGGTAGCTCCCCCTGACGCAGAGGCATCCAGCGCCGAGAAAGGCATACTCACCGTAACTGCCAAGAACCCGGGCTTATGGGGCGATAAGGTTCAGATCACTCTGAACACTGTGAAGAAGCAGAAGCTCCAGCTGCTCGAAAAGACGGAAACCGGCTACAAGGCTAAAATCACCGACGGCTTCAGAGAGGGAGATATCGTTGAGTTTGAAGGCACATATACCACCATTAAAACCATAATGGACAGGATCATTACCTTCACGGATGAGCTTCCGGATGAGGCTGTGGATGATGCTATCATTCCCAAGTCGCTTGTATATCTTGTGACATTTGATATGGGCATAAGGTACGGTGACGATGCAGAGAGATATCAGGAGCTCAGCTTCAATATCGGATCGCCTAAGTACATCGGCTCTAAGCTTGCAGGAAGTGAGCTTGTGGATGTGGCAGTAAAGCCTATGGAAAAGGCCGGAAACCCTGTTGAGGAGATCCTTGGCGAGGGAGTCGAAAGCGGAGCATTCTTCCTTGAGGGAGGCTCAGACGGCTCAGTGTCTAAGGTGAACGCGGGAACCTTCATAGGTGAGGACGGCGGACCCGGAAAGCGCACCGGACTGCAGTCATTCATCGAAAACAACAATGTGAGCATGCTGGCAGTGCCCGGCATCACCATTCCGGAGGTTGTCGTATCACTGGTAGGACATTGCGAAAACTTAAAGAGCCGCTTCGCTGTCATAGATATGCCCGCCGATATGTACAAGACTTCTGACCTGATTGGTTACAGAGGCATGATAGATTCCACTTATGCGGCAATGTATCATCCCTGGATAGAGGTATTTGACAGATCTTCCAACAAGTCGGACTATATACCGCCCTCAGGCGCAGTCATGGGAGTTTATTCCAGGACAGACCAGAACAGGGGCGTGCATAAGGCACCGGCAAATGAGACAGTCTTCTGCTCAGGGCTGAAGACCAATTACACAAAGGATGAGCAGGATATGCTTAACCCGGAAGGCATTAACCTGATCCGTGCATTGCCAGGCCAGGGTATCAGGATCTGGGGCGCAAGGACTGCTTCATCAAATGCTTCATTCAAGTATGTCAATGTGCGCAGACTCTTCATCTATGTGGAGGAGAGTATCAAGGCAAATACCAACTGGGTTGTGTTTGAGCCTAATGATGCGACACTTTGGCAGAGAGTAGAGCTTTCCATATCAGGCTTCCTTGATGGTCTGTGGAGGAACGGCATGCTTGCGGGAGATTCACCTGCAACAAGCTATTTCGTAGAGATCGGACCGACCACAATGTCGAGGGACGATATCAATAACGGCAGACTGATATGCAACATAGGCATAGCACCTTCGAAACCCGCAGAGTTCGTCATCTTCCGTGTGACACAGTTCACAGCAGAAGCAGGCGGCGGCGGAGAGTCATAAGGTGAAATAAAAAGAAAGGAAGATGACAGATTATGGGACAGGCTAATACTTATGATAACGGTAAAGGTTCATATTATCCGTTAACCAAGATGAATTTCCTCGTCACCGTTGCGCAGATTGCCGGAACAGCGGCTTTTTCCGAGGTGACGGGTGTCGAGAGCTCAGTTGATGTTATAGAGTTCAGGCAGGGTAACTCAGGATCACTTGCGCCGGTCAAGATACCGGGTCTGGTGAAGCACGGAAACGTGACGCTCCGGATGGGATACATCATAGAGAGCGCCTTCAAGACCTGGATACAGGAGTGCGTGAGTGAGACAAGAGGACAGATGCCAAGATACGATATGACCATTGAGCTTATCGATATCAACCCGGGAGCGCCGACGCAGACGGTTACATCTCCTACCGGTACGAGGACCTGGACACTTACCAATGCATGGGTTGCAAAGTACAATGCGCCCGACCTTGACGCAAAGAACTCTGACGTGGCAATTGAGAGCGTAGAGATCGCGTACGAGGAGCTGGTAATACCTAACTAAATACAGTTTGGGTATTGTGGTATTATGTAAACAATATTTTTTCACTATCAGGACGGTAAGACAGTAATATCAAATGCATATGCTTTAAGGGCGCACGAATGACGATTCGTGTGCCCCATAAGGCAGATACATTTTGTTAAGACTTGCTGGGATAAGAGTTTTTCTGCTTGTAGTTTTTTCTCAGCTATGTCACTAAAAAAGTGCATTTATACATCTGCTCCCGACGGGGCCGGCATTATTCACATCCGTGTTCAGTAATGCCTCTCGCGTACATCCGTGTACGCTCGCCCCTGATGACAGGAGCACTTTTAAGTGACATTACGCCTCGAAAAAGTACGGCGCAGAAAACATCTTATCCCAGCGAGCCTGAGACAGTTGAGCAGATACATTTTGTTAAGACTTGCTGGGATAAGAGATTAATAACTGAAAGTGCTCTAGGGATTAAGATGTTTTCTGCGCAGTACTTTTTCGAGGCGTAATGTCACTTAGAAAGTGCTCCTATCATCAGGGGCGAGCGTACAAGGATGTACGCGAGAGGCATTACTGAACACGGATGTGAATAATGCCGGCCCCGTCCGGAGCAGATTCATATATGCACTTTCTTAGTGACATAGCTG
>CADCRB010000104.1 GCA_902803745.1 uncultured Lachnospiraceae bacterium | reverse complement strand
TGGAGGATGATGAAAAGAACCTTCTGACCGTAAGGCCTCCGAAGCATTATGCATTAAGCTCGGGAAGCGTAGGAGTGCCGAAGCATATTCCTGTATCGGGAGAAGAGCTTGAAATCTACAGCAAATACGGGACCAGTTTGTGTTTTGGGGTCATGGATGAATTCTACAGGAACACGACGGGTAACTCCATAAAGCCTGGATTAGGTGTCAACTGTATCGAACTGAAATTTCAGGATACAAAGCACGGCGTTCCCAAGGGAGCTATATCCGGAAATATCATGAAACAGGTCAAGGATATCAGCGGATATATGCTTACCTCTCCGTGGGATGTCATAAATCCTAAGGCAGAAATGGATCTTAAGTATTTGAGGGCAAGATTCGCTCTTGAAAGAGATGACGTCATATTCCTTCTCGCGGCATTCATGACGGCATTGGTCGATATGGTAGACTATATCCGTGCTAACTGGAAGATGCTCTGCAAAGATATATATTATGGCAGGATTGACGACAGCATAAAGATTCCCGATGAACAGCGCAGAATCTTTGAACAACAGCTGAGTCCCAATCCCAGACGGGCAAAGAAGCTTGCAGCAGAGTTTCGGAAGGGTTCGGACGGAATACTCACGCGTATATGGCCCGATCTGCAGTTTGTCGCCGGTATCGGGACAGGTGGCTTCTTCACCTATGCCAAGAAGATGCGCAGATATACCGGGAAAAATATCCCATACAACAACCTTACATACGCTGCATCAGAGGGGCTCTTTGCAGCAGCCAGACATGCGGGGGATACTTCCTATGTACTCTTGCCTGATGGCGGCTTCTATGAGTTTATTCCTGCAAATGCTGAGGATGAGACTACCACTCTTACTATAGACCAGCTTGAAGAAGGGGAAGAATATGAGATTGTGGTTACCAATCTGTCAGGCTTCTACAGATACAGGATCAAGGATGTGATAAGAGTTACCGGGTTCTACAATGAAGCTCCCCTGCTTCAGTTCATATACAGAAAGAGCCAGATGCTCTCCATACAGGGTGAAAAGACAAATGAGGAATCAGTCCGCTGGTCTATAGAGCAGTTTATGAAGGATACGAAGCTTGTTATCAATGATTACAGTGTGTATGCCGATACGGATTCGGAGCCGGGACACTACGTCTTCCTGATGGAGCCTGATACCAAGGTACCGAAAGAAAAGATAGCTGAATACAGGGATGTGATAGATGCAAAGATGTCGCAGGCCAATCCGTCCTACGGTGACAAGGTCAGGACAGGCGTGCTTGGTCCCATGGAACTCATCTTTTTACAGGCTGAGACTTATCAGGCATATCGTGATCTGATGATAAGAAAGGGAACCTCTGCTAACCAGCTGAAGCCGGTCAGAGTCATAGATACTCCGATCAAGAAGAAATTCTTCTTCACTCTGAAGGAAAGATATTAATGATAATCAAAAGGAGAAAGCAGGATGCCGTTTATTGATTCAAAGGTAAGCGTAAAGGTAACGAAGGAGCAGGAGAAAGAGCTGAAGACAAGGCTTGGACAGGCCATCTCCATTATTCCCGGAAAGAGCGAGAGCTGGCTTATGGTGGGAATTGAGGATGAATACAGCCTTTATTTCCGGGGTGATGACAGTGAGCCCATGGCCTTTGTGGAAGTGAGGATATTCGGCGGTCCGAACAGGGATGCCTTTGAGAAGATGACAGCGGAGCTGACGAAGATATACGGGGAAGTGCTTGGCATAGCGCCGGATCATATGTATATCAAATACTCTGCTACAACAGACTGGGGATGGAACGGAAGCAATTTCTGATCCTGTCCTGCTACTTAGAGGGTAAGGAGTATCGCTATGAGCATAATAACTGAAGAAATGGCGATAGAATATCATAGATGCAGTCTCTATAAGGAATACATCGAACAGCTTCAGATAAGCGAAAAAAATGAAGGAGATGAGTTCATGAAATCTCTTCGCTGTTCTAATATATACGTTCCGAATACTGCGGAAGTGACTGAGAAATACAGGAAACAGGCTCTGGATCAGGGGATAGACAAAGACTGGATCGACAGATACATGCCGGAGAATGCAGCAGAGGAAATAAAACATGAGTGAAATGAAGATGTATCAGGTTTCAACTTTACAGGCACTGATGCTGGGGTATTCGCGGGCTGTGGTATCAGTTTCGGAATTGCTCAGTCACGGGAATGTCGGACTCGGAACGTTTACGGATGTGGATGGCGAGATGATTGTGCTCGATGGTTCCTGCTACAGAGCAATGGAAAATGGTGATGTTGTGATGGCAGAGCCGGACAGAGGCGTTCCCTTTTCCACTGTCTGTACTATGAGCGACAGTTATCCATTTGATCTTGATCAAATGAAAAACATAGAGGACCTTAAAACAGCGCTCAATCATATCATTGATGACAATTTTGCTCTGAACAGCATGCATATGGTCCGTATTGACGGAGACTTTGAGCTTGTGGATGCAAGATCAGAGTCGGGTTATGAATCTGTTCACATTGATCTGAAGACCATCCTTGAAAAGACCCAGAGGGCGTTCAAGTTTGAAAATGTAAAGGGGACGCTTGTCTGCGTATATTTCCCGGATTACATGGATGGAATTAATGCGTCCGGCTGGCATCTGCATTTCATTTCCGATGACAGGAAGCACGGCGGTCACGTATTTGAGATCAAGATGAGATCCGGAAAAGGACAGATCTCAAAGATCAATTCCATAGAGCTCAAGCTGCCCGATGAGCCAATCTTTGACACCTTTTCACTAAAACAGGACTCCAATGATATAGTCAAGGCAGTTGAGCAGGGAAAGGGCAAATAAATCCTGTTACAGATTCAGAGTTTTTCTTATGTTCTCTAAAAGCCCTAAGCATTTCCGGTCGCAGCTAGTCGCATAGGCGGAAAAAACCAATGCCTTCATTCCTACTTCTCCTGCGTAAAGATTTTCTGCTGCCCTTCTGGTCTTCAGGGTCTCGCTCAGCTCGTCAAGCTGCTCGAAAAGCTGATCCTTTTTATCCTCATCAACGTTAAAATTACCGTCCATAAGCTTTTTCAAAGGAGTGCCGTCATCTGCGTCATAAATATA
>CADCRB010000103.1 GCA_902803745.1 uncultured Lachnospiraceae bacterium | reverse complement strand
GTCCGAATATATCTCCAAATCCAAGATCAAATGTTTTACACAGAATGCTTGATGAATCTTTCATTGAAGCTTCAAGCCTGACCCTTGTGCAGCCGGCGGGTCTTGAAGGGAATGAGTCGCATCTTATAACACTGTATCTTACATCCCTGGTGAAAAAGGATTCGAGTTTCACCCTTATCTCCTGATCCGTATCCATGTAAAATTCGCTGCTTCCCTTTGCTTCATACCAGTTTGTGCCGGCCTCAAGTAACGGGACATATATCTCCTGCCCGTTTCTGATCATATATATTCCCACATTTGATATCAGTTTGTCATCATCAAAAAATCTGCAGGTATCAAGAGTCGGATTTCCGTCTCTGTCATCGATACCGGCATAGCATGCTCCCTTTGTATAAAGATTCCGTCCCTGAAATACTCTTCTCTGTCTTTCGCATAGATAGCTGACTGATCTTTTGAGCCAGCCGCCTTCAAACCCCTCTCCCGAAAGGTATACGGCAGAAACTATCTCAGAATCAAGCACGGATCTTGCGATCTCAAGAAAGCACATATCATCTTTAAGAGGCATGTCGAAATCTCTGTGCTCTATCATGGCAAGATGCGGTCTTGTATCCACTCTTGTATACAGCAGGATACTCCTGACAATATTTCCGTCATAATCAAACAGGGCTACCTTGTTTTTCGTGAGCTCGGGATTCTGATTCATTGCATAGTAAAAAAAGCTTTCTGGATAGCCTATGATCCGGTATTCTATTTCTTCCTCAGCAAGGAAAGCAAGGCATTCATCAACAGTCTTTACATATTCACCTGTAAGGTAAGGAAGGGTTATGACTGCCCTTTCAACCTCTTCATACGGCGAAAGCACAGACGACATATGCATAGTCTTTTTTATAAAACCTGATAAAAGCTCTCTGCAGTTGTATGATCTGCCGTATTTTTCAAAGCTCTCACACCGAGCAGCTTTTCCTAATAGTCCGGTTATCGCCTCTCTTCCGTCATTAGCTGCCTTTATTGCATCCTCACCGTACAATATATCTCCGTTTTCTTTTATATATGCAGCTGCAGGGATCACATATTTCTCGGTTCCCGCTGTCACAGGTACAGACTGCACCTCTTCTCCGTTATCTCCAATGATCCCTATACTGACCTGACAGGACATATCGGTCAGATCATAGCCTATGACTCTGCCCATATTATCTCCTTTACTATCCTGTCTTTTATTATATAGTCTTCACAGAGCTCCACAAAGCTGTCGTTATCTCCCATGCCAAGACTTGTAAGAGCATCCTGCAGTATCTCAAATCTCCCGTCTCCGCCTGACATCCTGTCCTCGGATCTTTCTATATCACTGAAGGTATGGCCCTTTCCATCTACCGTAATATAATACTGCAAAGTCTCTCCGGGGAAAATTATCCCTCTGGACTGATACAGTCCGGGATAAAGCTCTTTCATATTCTCAGATCTGTATTCAGGATTTTCCGTATCAGAATCCTCAAGACAGTAATTTAATATTACCCTGTAGCCGGGATCATTCCTATGCTCTACGAACATAAAATCCTGGAAAAGCTCAAGAGAAGGTATCAGATCCTTATAGGAAATAAAGAAATCAAATACAATATCCCTTTCGGCAAGATCCCTGATATAAGGATACAGTATCCTGTCGGATCGCATATCCCTTCTTCCCTCATAAAATCTTATAAGACATAAAGCTTCAATATCGCTTATCTTCTCATCAATCGCAAAATCGAGCAGTCCGATAAAGAGTCTGTCATCCAGTATTGTGTCATTGATAAAATTATCCTCGGCAGCCTTTCTGAAATACTCTCCTACGACATGCTTCGATGCATCCTTGCTCAGATAATCAAAGAATATCTCATCCCTTTCTCCGATATAAGCTCCGGTAGCCAGCATCTGTTCGATGATGCGGCCCTCTATGATCGATGCATCGGCCTCAAAGGCAAGACAGGCCTTCCATATATCCTTGAGCTCACGTGTGGTTCCCTCATAATATCTGGATAAAAAGTCGAGTATAACTTCATTATATTTGTTATCCCTGAATGTAGTGGACGCGATCTCAAGTAGTACGGGATCCGGATTAAATACAGCCCTGCCTCCTGTCACGCCGGAATCCTGTCCGAATGAATATGCCTCGTTTGTACCCACCTTCTCCTCGATGAGTCCGGTTGATATCCGCATAAGTATCCTGGGATCCATTCCGTATGAACCATATTCGGTTATCACACGCAGAGCCTCGTCATCATCCTCTCTCATTGAGCAGAATCTCACATATTCTGTTCTCTCTTCCATGGTAAGATGAGATACATCCAGATCTTCGAGGATGGCTGAAAGCTCGGCCTGCATATCATTGTCGAAATAAAACCTTAGAAGGGAGGTGAGCAGTCCTTCCTTAAATTTACGGTAAAACAAAGCAGAACCGGTAATTTTCTTCACATATCGTGAATTTTTTTCATTTATGGAAATATAGCTTCTTCCCATCTCGGACAGGGCCAGCCAAAGTCCGGGATCATCCGTTTCAGGGAAATCGATCTCTTCAAGATAACCGGAAAGTCTCAAAAGCTTAATATCTTCATATTGTATATATTTTTCACCATAGCGCCTGCCGTCACTGTCTTCAAAGAACAGCTGATAGTCACTGTCATAAACACTTATATAAGCCCTGCCGTCCTTTACAGGCACATTTCTTTCATTATTAAATGCATCCTCTACTACAGTTACAGATCCTATCCCCGGAGTATCAACAAGGATCAGCCTTATGAAACCGTTTTTTACGACAGCCTTTTCAAGCTCCCGTCTGTCATAACGGCCGGAGTCAGCTCCTCTGAAGAAATCAAGATAATCCGTAATGATAGCCAGGTTTTCATCCATATGTCCGGAAAGGATCTCGCGGGCAGCAAAATCAATACAGGCCTCTCTGCTCTGATCAAGATATATCTTTGCCTCATCTTCGTTCACTATCATATTGGCATATACATAAGATCTGAAAGCAGGTGGCAGATCATTTTTCATGCTGTAATACATCAGCACATTTTTGGGAAGCAGATCCACTCCTGTCTGATTCATTGTATAGAGATAAAAATCATAAAGATTTGTCACTCCGATATCTCTTTCTACTGCCTTTGCAAAATATGCAAAATGTCTTTTGTCCGTTATCCCGTTACGTATGATATATGAACATATGGAAGACAGCATCTCATCATCATTAAACTCTTTGTAATATGCTCCCATTACCTGCAGCAGTCTGGGATCATAGCCTCTGATCCTTTGTGAAAGGATTGATACCTGGTCAGATATCTCCCGCTTCATCAGTCCGTGACGAACAGCGAACAAAAGGACATTTATCTCAAAATCCGACAGCTTTCTTATCAGTAAAGGATCATGGGACAGGACGCTGTATGCCTCAAGATATATCAGAGGACTTCTCACTCCTGAATCTGTAAGCTCCTCTATCAGAGATCTTTCACGCTCCGGAGACATCTTTATGGTTTCATCAAGATAGATCAGTATCCATAAGATCCGCCAGGATCCGGGGGAACGGTTATAGATATCCCATACCCTTCTTACAGCTGATTTAAGATCTGCTTTATCCTGATCGCACATTGAACGGAGATAAATGAAATATGCCATAAGCTCATCCGAAAACTCACGCTGTTCCATTTCCCGCTCTACAGCGGACAGGATGATATCCGCCTCGCCGTATCTCCCTGCGGCAAGAAGCAGCTGAGTCTGCAAAAGTCTGCTCTCGGGATCGTTCCTGTCAGTTATCAGCAGACGCTCTACCAGCTTATTTGACCGCTGGATCCACTCTCCGGCAGTAATATCCCCTATCCTGTAGCTTATGAACTCTTTCATAAGTCTTAAGACGGCAGCTTTTCTCATTCTGCGTCTTTCCATATCTTTCCTGTTGATCCCGCTCATATCAACAAATACCGGGATCGATATCCTGCTGTGAAGTGAAGAAAGCCATATGCATCCGAAATTATGTCCGGAATGGAG
>CADCRB010000102.1 GCA_902803745.1 uncultured Lachnospiraceae bacterium | reverse complement strand
GGACAGATCCGGCTTAGGATCTGAAAGGTATTTTTATGAGTCTGGTTTCGGTTCCTTTTTTTATTTTCATCCTTTGCCTTCTGGTGGCATATTATAACGCAGGAGAGAAACACCAATGGAAGGTGCTGCTGGCCGGTAGCGCCTTCTTTTATTTATGCTCTAATCCGGTTTACATAATTTTTATCGTGATTTCTATAGTCTCCACCTGGTATCTTATGAGGAGACCGATCAGATCACATTTCATAATCGCTGTTATTATAAATCTTACGCTTCTTGTGATCTTTAAATACAGTGTAAATATCGGGGTCCATGATCTTGCTATACCGCTGGGGATCTCATTCTATACCTTTATGACTCTCGGCTATGCTCATGACTGTTATGACAAAAAGACAGAGCCTTCCGACAATATATGGCATTATGCCCTCTTTATTTCGTATTTTCCACAGCTTACCGAAGGACCGATAGGCACATATCAGGATATGCATGAACAGCTGGTCTCTTATCATCCCTTTGACTTTCAGCGGATAAAGACCGGGGGATATCGTATCATAATAGGCGTTTTCAAAAAGTTCGTGATCGCCGGAAGAGTAGCTTACTATGTTGATACCGTCTATTCGGATCCGGCAGGATACGGCGGGCTTACGCTCATAGTTGCAGCGATATTTTACATTATAGAGCTGTATGCGGACTTTTCCGGATATATGGATATAGTCTGCGGTATCTCGGATATGCTGGGGATAAGGCTGAAGGAGAATTTTATGAGACCGTTTCTGTCAAAGAATGCGCCTGAATTCTGGAGAAGATGGCATATTTCGCTGATGGAGTGGTTTAATACCCATCTCTTTATGCCGTCGGTCACTTCGAAATGGAATAAAAAAGCGTCCGATATTCTTTCTCGGATTTTCCCGAAAGCGAAAAAAGGAACGCTCCGGACCGTTTGCCCGCTTATCATCGTATGGCTCATAACGGGACTGTGGCATGGAGCCAAAGTCTCCTATATCGGCTGGGGGGCATATTATGCGGTCATTATGCTCCTTTCGCTGTGTACCAGATCAGGGATAAAGAAGTTATGCGCAGCCATACACTGGAATGAAGAAAATATCCTTGTGAAGATCTTTCAGATTGTGAGAACACTCGTTATCTTTACTGTAGGAGAGATCATATTCAGGGCAGATTCCTTAAATGATATTACGGCAATATTCGGAAATATATTCACGGCTACGCGGATAAACGGAGGGGAGATAGCAGCGGCCCTGACGCCTTTCGGAAACGGCAATCAGGCTGCGGCATCCATAATAATAATAACTGTAGTGATTATAGCTCAGCTCATAGTGGAGATCGCTAAGGAAAGGAATGAAAAGGCCTTTACAGGACACAGGTACATATATGCTTTTCTTATGCTGGTGGCGATCGCCCTTTTCGGGGTGACGGGAGAGTCTAATTTTATGTACCAGGCCTTTTGAAATTGTCTGAAAGCCGGTAAAAAAGGAAAATATGAAAAAAGTATTGATCACACTTGCTGCGGCGCTTTTAGTGATTGTCTCGGCGGTGGCCTTTAAAAATGCATATTCCTGTGAAATGCCGATCAAAAATCGCGGGATAAGGGATGCGATACACTCGGGTGATCTTGACGTGCTGTTTATCGGTTCTTCCACCTTCAGATCGAACATTGACATGCCGACAATGGACGGGGCATTTGACGGAAAGGTTTATGACATATCCTACGGAGGAAATCAGCTTGTAGCGACTGCCGTGCAGTACGACGAGATCCGCAGCAGATCAGATAACAGCTACGGTCTTATCGTATTTGAGCTGGGCCCTTTGATGCTGACGGAGGATGTCGCCCTGTCTGATTCCAGGGTCATATGGGATCTTACCTGGAGGGGCAAGAATGCACTGTGGCGAAGCATGTATGAGGCGGGGAATACGGACCTTTCAATGTTTTATGAGTATTATGTGACTTCGGGAATGGATGACCTTATCACCTTTCCTGTCACGGAGCCCTTCTATGCTACCAGATATTACAAGGGCGCAAAGACGGATGAGAGCATATCTCCCGGAAAGGACAGGCTTGAGAGCGAGAAGTTTGACATTTCGGACAAGGTTCTCGTCAAGGCGCAGGCAGATGCCGTAAATGACATAATAGAAGAGTGCAGGCGGGACGGGCAGGATTTCATCTTCGTTGAAAGCCCGTGCTATTACAGACTTCAGGAGGATCCTGTTTATCAAAAATACCGTGAGGAATTCCTGAAGATCCTGGATGACAGCAAAGCAGACTATATCCTTGCCTCGGATGTTGACTTTGATACGCATGATCCCGACTTTTTCGAAGATATGAATCATATGTCAGGGGAAGGCAGGAGAGTTTATACTTCGGAGCTTGTTGATTTATTAAAGAAGCGTTGACAGGCTTCGGTCTGCATAAAGTCCGGGGCAGCAGTTGAACAGGTTTACATAAATCTAAATGATAGGAAAGGCAGTACAGAAATGATAAATGTGACAGAGATGCTTAAGGATTCGGCGGAGAGATATCCGGATAAAGTTGCCTTTGCAGACCCTGAAAAGAGCGTGACCTTCGGCGAGCTCTATGATCTTACAGGCCGGATAGCCACCATGCTTCTCAAAGGAGAGGCAAGCGCGCCGTTTGAAGCGGAGTCGGGCGCGGGCTTTTATATGGAAAAGAGCGTGGATGCAGTCTGTGCGATGCTCGGAGTCGTAAGGGCCGGAGGATTCTACAGCTTTATCGATGTGAGACAGCCTACAGAGAGAGCTCATAATGTTATCTCGGTACTGCAGCCTTCGGTCATCATCACTGACGCCGAAAATAAGGAAGCCTTAAAAAGAGTGATCACTGCAGAGGAAAATGCAAGTGCTGCGCGAGCCCTGTCAGATCGTTTCCTGGGCTCTAAATACACTAAAGAGCTCATTCCACAGGTAATAATGATATCAGATCTTATTGAGATCGCAGGAAAGTGCGATGCTGATGACGGTCTTCTGGAGATGGCTAAAGAGATGTATTATGACCGGATGCCGCTTTATGTAAACTTCACCAGCGGCAGTACAGGAACCCCGAAAGGGGTGGCCGTGGGACACAGCTCCGTTATCGAATTTATAAATGAATTTACAAAGGTATTCGGGATTGAAAGCTCAGATGTGCTTGCTAACCAGGCGCCCTTTGATTTTGATGTCTCAGTCAAGGATATATACAGCGGACTCCTTACTGGAGCACGGGTTCAGCTGATCCCCAGAGATTATTTTTCAAATCCCACCCGGCTAATGGACTATCTTGCGGACAGCGGGGTGACCACACTGATATGGGCTGTTTCCGCAATGTGCTTTGTATCCATAATGAACGGCCTGGAATACAGAGTCCCGGACAGGATACGGCGGATAATGTTCAGCGGTGAGGTGATGCCCGTCAAACATTTGAATAAATGGCAGAGTTTTCTGCCGGATGCGAGTTATGTAAACTTGTATGGGCCTACAGAGATCACCTGCAACTGTACTTATTTTATCCTTGACCGGAAGTTCGAAAATGATGAGACGATACCTGCGGGTATCCCTTTTGCAAATGAAAAGGTTTTTCTTCTGGACGAGAAGGATGAGCTTGTAATGGAAGCTGATAAAGAGGGAGAGATCTGCGTGGGAGGCTCCTGCCTTGCGCTGGGTTACTACAGAAATAAAGAAAAAACAGATGAAGTCTTTGTTCAGAATCCCTTAAATGACAGATTTTATGAGAGGATATACCGTACCGGTGATCTGGGACGGTATGACACCGACGGCAATCTGATATATACTTCCCGGAAGGATTTTCAGGTCAAGCATATGGGACAGAGGATAGAGCTTGGAGAGATAGAGGCTGCTGCCATGACGCTGGACGGAGTGGACAGGGCCTGCTGTATATATGATGCGAAGAAGAAAAAGCTCCTCCTTTTCTATACTGGTGACAGGGAAAAGAGCGAAGTGACCGAAGTCCTTCAGCAAAAGCTTCCGCAGTACATGGTACCGCAAAAAACCGTACAGCTTGATGAAATGCCATTGAATAAAAACGGGAAGATAGACAGAAACAGACTCCGGGAGCTGTAGAGCTGCAGCAAGGACGGAGCTGCTCCTGCTCAGGAGCCGCGGTATGCACGCTCTAATATATCCACGGAAACTCCCACGTTGAAATACTGCTCGAAATAACGGCGTCCGTTCAGACCGAGCTCCTTAAGCCCGTCTTTATGTGATTTAAGCCATCTGATCCCTTCTATGAAAGCATCCGGATCGCCTGCGCGCACGGCGTAGCCGCAGCGGGCATCCTCTGTTATGCAGGTATCTATGTCGGTCGCGTCATCGACTACTGCGAGCATAGGCTTCGCCTTTTGCATGTAGGGCAGGATCCTTGAAGGAAAATTCGGTATCGTGAAATCATTGGATAGACTTATGAGACCCACATCGGCATTGTTTACCAGATCCTCATATTCCTCTCTCGGCATCTGATGCCTGTAGGAAAAGTTAGCGGGTTTTTCCTTTTTTACGAACTCTTCGATCTTGCTGCTTTCGGAGCCGTCACCTATAAAATAAAAGAAAACATCTGAAAGCTCGGCGCGTTCCCCGCATTTTTTCACTGACTCCAGAAGGCCTTCTACATCCTGCGGACGTCCCATATTGCCGCCGAATACTATACGAAGCCTGTCCGAAGGTTCGGACAAAGCTGCAGGCAGCTTATGGACTGCTGCCGTATTCGGGAAGTACTCAAGCTTTAGCCGGGGTATTTCCGGGTCATGTTCTTTCAGATATTCAATATTGGCCTCCGACATACAGCCTATCCTGTCTGAATACTCGTAGAGCTTCTTTTCAAGATGCCGGTAATATGAGTAGATCGGAGAAGAAGCGGAAAACATCTTAAGGTCCACGGCATTCTGCGGGAATATATCCTTGAGCATCAGATATGTTATCGCGCTTTTGTAGTGCTTCTTACAGTATTTAAGGACCGGAGCCAGCGTGATGGGCGGAGTTGGATAGACTATAAGGTCAAAGGTATCCTTATCAAAGCCGTCCTTGAGAATGCTCTTTATCCTGCCGGGGATCGACATCTGGATCAGCGCTTTCTTTGCGCTGCCTGCGCCAAACTGGTTTGGAAGCTGCATATATACAGTCCTTATCCCCTCCACGTCTATGACACCCAGCGGCTTATCGGTGTCGCTGGTTCCGGCGATAAGACTGACTGCGTGGCCCCTGTCGCGGCATTCGCGCACCAGATCCAAATATATGGTTGATTTTTCAAAGTCAAATATCTGAAATAAGAATAGTATGCGCATCTATGATCCTTCCCCGGGAGTCAATTATTCCTGCAGTCTTTTGATGAGGGCATATATTGCCTCGGCGCTGTTGAAATTTGCCGGTACGATCTCCGAAGCGGGGATCGAAATATCATATTCGTCATCAAGCGAGGTGATAAGCTGTATGATATCGAATGAGGTCAGGATCTTGCCGTCGATAAGATCCTTTGTGTTTTCAAAATCAACATCATCCCTCACGTCCTGAAGTATTTTGATTAGCTCTTCCATATCTTGCCTCCTGTATGAATTCTTCTTTTATTCTATCACGAAAACGGATATAATAGATACAGTGTTAAAGATCTGAGATTTACGGCGCCGGATTGCCGGCCGGATATAAACTATCATTTGAGGAGGGCAGTATGGAAGAGAATATTTCCGCTTTGGAGCAGGAAGACATACAGGCGGCGCTGGATGCCGGAAGGTTCATAGGCAGTGAGAATTCGAGGAGGGTGCTTTCGCAGACAGAGATCGACAAGATCGTCGATGCTTATAATGAGCTCGTAGAATCAAAGGAAAATCTCCAGGAGCTTATGGACATCGCCGAAGAGCTTAATAAATCTGATGAGACCAGGACATCCTTCACACAAAAATGCGCTGAATATCTTCCCGTGGTGCTTCGGACTATAGAAGCGCTTAGATAAAGCCGGAAAAGACGGGATTAATGAGGCTTCCGGCCTAAGATGCGGCATTCTTAGGCCGGAGGTTTTATTATTGCGGATATTACTTAGGATATGAGAGAGGGCTTTACCACAGGGAGCTGCGCTGCAGCGGCGGCGAAGGCCGCGGCATATATGCTCCTTACAGGGAATAAAATAGATGAAGTTGACATAACTGTGCCGAGAGGGGATCTGTTCCGCTGCGAGCTGCATGGAGTTATGTTAACTGCGGATGAGGCCGGCTGCTGTGTGAAGAAGGACGGAGGAGATGATCCTGACGTGACCAGCGGCATGATGATATATGCAACTGCAAGATGCGGAAACGGGGCTCCGGGAGTCAGGATACGGGGTGGTGAAGGTATCGGACGCGTCACGAAACCGGGACTTGACCAGCCCGTCGGGGAGGCGGCCATTAATTCTGTTCCGAGAAGAATGATCACAGAAGCAGTGATGGAAGTCTGTGAAAAAACAGGGTATGAAGGAGAAGTTGACATAACTATTTCGGCTCCGGAAGGCTCGGAGATCGCGAAGCGTACCTTCAATCCCAGACTCGGGATAGAGGGAGGAATATCGATAATAGGAACCACCGGCATCGTAGAGCCTATGAGCAATAAAGCGCTGAAGGATACCATATTTCTCGAGCTAAAGCAGCGCAGAGAGCTTGGATATACGGGCGTTGTGATCTCTCCGGGAAACTACGGAAGACAGTTCCTTTTGGGAAAATACAGTTATGATATAGACAGATCCGTAAAGTGTTCTAATTATATCGGTGAAACCGTAGATATGTGCAGGGAGCTTGGTTTTAAAAGCCTCATCCTTGCTGGACATACAGGAAAGCTGATAAAGACGGCAGGAGGGATCATGAATACCCACAGCAGGGAATCGGACTGCAGGATGGAGGTCATAGCTGCTGCAGGTATAAGGGCAGGACTTCCGAATGATATCCTGATGCGGATACTTGATTCGGTCTCAACCCCGGAAGCGCTGGGGATAATTAAAGAATATGATGCATTGGATCCCGAAGCGAATACATTGCAGAAAGTTATGTCAACCATAGTCCGAAGGGTCAAATATTATCTTGAGCGGAGGGCAGGGGAAGGTATGAGGATTGAGTCCACTATATATTGTGGCGAGATTGCACTTGTGAGTGAGACTCCCCATATGAGAGAGCTTCTCAGTGAGATCATAAATGAGGATAATAAGTATAACAGCTGAGGGACAAAGGGAAACAGGAGTATACCGATGGTTCATTTCGTAGGTGCCGGAAGCGGGGCAGTGGATCTTATCACTGTGAGAGGTCAGAGGCTGCTGTCGGAGGCGGATATTGTGATATATGCCGGCTCACTTATAAACACGGAGCTTCTGGACAATTGCAGAAAGGATGCCAGACTTTATGACAGCTCCGCTCTGACCCTTGAAAAAGTGACAGCGATCATGAAGGATGCAGAGGACGAAGGACTCGATACCGTGCGCCTTCATACCGGCGATCCTTCTGTATTCGGAGCTGTAAGGGAACAGATAGATGAGTTATGTAAACTCAATATCGATTATGACATCACTCCCGGTGTGACAGCATCAGTGGCCTGCGCGGCAAGCCTCGGGATAGAGTTTACCCTGCCCGGAGTCACGCAGAGCTTTGTGATCACAAGGATTCCCGGCAGGACGGATGTGCCGGAGACCGAAAGTATAGAAAACTTCGTAAGGACAGGGGCCTCCGTTGCGGTATATCTTTCCTCAGGACTTACACGGGAGCTCTCCGACAGGCTGATCAATGCGGGATTCGCGGGAGATATGCCCGTAGCAGCGGTCTACAAGGCATCCTGGCAGGATGAAAAAAAGCTTGTCTGTACCTTGGAAACCCTGCCGGAAATGATGGAGAAAGAAGGAATAAAAGGACTTGCCGTGATATTACTGGGACCGGCCATAGGTCAGCTCACTAAGGAAGGGATATACAGGAGGTCGTCTCTGTATGATCCTTCATTTTCTACAGGATACAGGGCGGCGGAGGATAAAGGAAACAAAGCATGAATGCTGCTATCATCACATTTACCGATAACGGC
>CADCRB010000101.1 GCA_902803745.1 uncultured Lachnospiraceae bacterium | reverse complement strand
GTATGTATTTGAAAGCTCTATCTGACAGCCTATCTCCTCCAGATCTGAAGATGAGACAGCTCCCTTTATCGCGCCAACGGTACCGACATTCATAAAAACAGGCGTCTCCACGGTTCCATGTACCGTTTCAAGACGCCCGCGTCTGGCTCTCCCGTCACATTTTATCAATGTATATCTGTTCTTCATTCCACCAGTCCTATCATACGGTCGTATTCCTCAAGAGTCAGACCGAGTCTCACCATCTCCTTTGCAGCCTCCGTACCAACATACCGGTAATGCCAGGGTTCAAATTCTATAGTAGTGATATCCTCCTTCCCCTTGGGATATCTCAAAATAAAGCCGTAATACTGAGCATTCTCGGCGAGCCACTTACCGCCGTCAGTATCTGCAAAACCTTCATCAAGCTTCCAGTATCCGTCTGTAACAAAATCAAAAGCAAGTCCTATCTGATGCTCCGACGTACCGGGAGGAGCGACTATCTGTGCCGCACGCTTGTATGCTTCATCATATTCATAGCCCTCAGCCATCAGGGAATCTACCTTTCTGTTAAATACATAGGTCTGTCTTTCCAGATCTCTGTATGGAGAGACAATATAAAGGTAGACGCCGTCATATCTTGCTTCACGTATCATATCAGCCAGGGCGCCTGCGCATCTGACATCTGCAGTAACGGAATCAGTAATCGTAGTCAGTTCGAAAGTATAATCGTCAGGGATAAGATGATCTTTATTAATTAGTATCAAAGACCAGTCGTCATCAAAAGAGGGATTGATAAGACTGCCATTCTCATCCTCTATGAGTATATCGGACGTCGTATCCGCGTTCCCGTTTCTTTTGTTAAAATCCTCGGCTGCTTTTTTAGATTCTTCAGCTATCTTATCCAGCTGGTCATCTTCTATCAGCGAGGCCTCATCTTCTATATCCTTACCGCTTTCAGTGTCATCGACAATGTCCGACTTGGCCACGGCTATTTTTTTGCCATCCTCGTTTACTATTACGACATCATTTCCTATTACACTGGCTGTAGCGGACCCGGAAAAACTGGCGCTCGATACGAAGGCCAGTACTGTAAGGATAATAGCTGCTGATTTTCTAACGAAATGAACACGCCTTTTCATGTGAATTAAATTAACATAAAATCATTATTTATTCAAGTTTGCGGGATCAAATGAAAAGGGTAAAATATCGCTGAATTTGATCTGATCATAGCTAAGATCCTCGTGTACTATCAGTACATCAAATGAATCCCCGGATACAAATTCATTCATAAACTGCCTGCATATTCCGCAAGGATAAGCATTATCAGGTTTTGAGCCTTTAGGTCCTCCGGCAATGGCAATTGCCTTGAAGTTTCTTTCACCTTCGCTTATTGCCTTGCAAAAGGCAGTTCTTTCAGCACATATTCCAGCCGGATAGGATGCGTTTTCAATATTGCAGCCCTGATATACCTTACCCTCTTCCGTTAACAAAGCGGCGCCAACCGCAAAGTCAGAATACACGCAATAAGAACGGGATCTGGCCTCATCTGCCAAAATACAAAGCTGCGCATAATCCATGTCTGTCTCCTCCTTAATTTTTCTGTCCTTATACCATAAACAATCCTGCAGTGCCGTGCTTTATCCTTAGGGAGTATCGGGACATACAAGAAGTCGCAGTAATATAATCAGTAAAGACTGATTAGTGTTGACCGGATAACTCCTAAGATATATAATAATGTTCGTTCTTAGGGAGTATAGCTCAGCTGGGAGAGCGTCCGCCTCACACGCGGGAGGTCACGGGTTCGAGCCCCGTTGCGCCCATTTTCTTTTATTTTTACTGCAATTCAGCCTTAAGCATCTGCATAAGCTCCTTCACGGAAACCTTATCATCGGTATCATAGGAATCATCATTGATAGTAAGACATTTCAGCTTCCTGTCAAAAATGCTCTGAGCGACATGATTATAATTCCTGTCAAATTCAACAGGCGATTCGGAGACCACGCTTCCATTTCCCTGGGAATGAGCCAGCTGTATATATACTATGCCGTCATGCTCAAATATATTCAGCACCTGATTAAGTCCCAGAAGATGGACGAGCTCTTCCTTTTCTTCGATCTTTTCTTCAAATTTGTTTGAAATGTTGGCAAGCTGCATTTTAATACCTCCTTATTTGCAAGTTATTATTTATATCAACTAATTAACTATTTCTTCAAACCTTGCATTATTATCAGCAGGATCTCCTGCGAAAAGTTCTATATTATATGTATCGTCCGTTTCATCAGGGGAAAGAGAATCAAATACTTCCTTTAGCTGTATAATTGAATTGTTCTGTGAAACATAGGAATCCGATTTCTACAACTATAATATCAAAACAAGGCAATAAAAACAATCTGAGGGGTGTCAGACTGGCATAAATTATGTTATATTACTCATCAGTTGTCATAAGGGATTTTAGAGGATCCTTAAGCATTGCGGAGGAAAAGAAATGAAATACAACAGCACTAGAGATAAAAGCATAAAACTGACAGCATCGCAGGCGATATTAAAAGGTCTTTCCGATGACGGCGGACTATTTGTTCCTGAAAATATACCACAGCCCGGTTTTGATATGAACAGGCTTTCTGAGCTCTCCTATAAAGAGCTCGCATTTGAGATAATGAGTCTTTTTCTTGATGACTTTTCGGATGATGAACT
>CADCRB010000100.1 GCA_902803745.1 uncultured Lachnospiraceae bacterium | reverse complement strand
ACGGTAGCGCTGCTGGTTCCTGAGCTCACCAGTGATTATTTTGACGGAGTAGTCACGGGAGCCAGAATGGCGGCTGAAGAAAAAAGAATCAATCTTTTGATCATAGTGGGGGGTATTTATGGTGTAGATGAAGCCAAGAATGTGCTCTATCAGCTTGCTGACCAGAAGAGCATAGAGGCTATCATTACTCCTTCCAGCGCTGTGGTCAAGGATAGTGAGGATTTTGCTCCTTTTATGCAGTTGACTGCCGGGAAACCGCAGCTTACTCTGTCTGACAAGCACGAAGGTATTCCGTGTCTTTATTATGATAATACTACGGGGATAAAAGAGGCCATGGAGTATCTTATCAACAATAAGGGCTGCGCCAGGATACTTATGTTTGCAGGGCCTGAATACTCGGGGGATGCTGAGGAGAGACTCTCGACTTATATGGAATCCATGAAGGCGGCCGGGCTTCATGTGGAGGACAGAATGATAGCCAGGGGCGATCACAGGCCGGGCTGCATAGAAGAAGCGAGGAAACTGATAGAGGATAATCCGGGAGCGGATGCCGTGATCTGCAGCAATGACTGGCAGGCTCAGGCGATATACAGGGTGCTGAGGGAAAAGGATATCAAAGTCGGAAGGGACATCTATGTCACAGGCTATGATGATATCAGCGAGAGCGCTTATCTTGATCCGCCGCTTGCATCTGTATCCACGTCTCATATTGCTCTGGGATATGAGGCTATAACACTCGCTGCCAGAATGGCAGACGGGGAGAAGGCGGAAGATAAGATCCTTAAGTGCCATTTTATAAACCGTGAATCTGCGGGCTATGATCCGTATTTCCAGCTTTTCAATTTTGAAAAAAGAAAGAATTTCCGAACGGGGATGTTCTTTGATATACCCTCGCTTGCATCTGCCATGGTGGATTTCATATTCACAGGAGATGCGCACGAATATCAGGCAGGATGTCAGAGAAAGCTTCTGGAGGATTTCTTCCTGAGACTTCTGGAAACCCATCTTGGAGATGTGGTGCGCCGCAGATCAATGCATGTAAATGATCATTCCTTTGGTAATATCTTCGGACCGGGAGGGACGGATACTATTGATTGCGACAAACTGTTCCGTGTATTGGACAGCATTTACCGTGTATATTGTGCGCGGGAGATGTCAGAAATCTCCAGAATGGAGCTTTCAAATCTGATCGCAAGGATAAAGAGCACGGTGGCAGAAAGTCTGGAGCGTAAGTCAGGAGACATGAGAAAGGTAGTGGGTTCGAAACACGCTTCTCTTGCGAAGTTTTCTGAACGACTGGTCGCCATTGAGCCGGATGATCCTGAAAGATTCGGCAAGCTTATGGAGGCGCTGCCCTGTATAGGAGTCATAAGTGCCAGCATCTTTATGTATGGTAGAGCCATAAAGCAGAAGAAGGGAGTAAAGTTTGATCTGCCCGACAAGCTTTATCTAAAAGCTTTCCGCGACAGGACCGGAGTGCATATCGTAGATGAGATACATCAGGCTACGGATACAGCAGATGTAATGGATTACAGATATCTGGAGGGAGGGGTAAACCATAGTTTCTTTGCCATGCCTCTTCACTACGGTGGATATCAGCTTGGGATCATGCTCATAGATCTTGATAACGAATATAATATCAGTTTTGCGCTTATAAACAATGAGATCAATCTGGTGGTGAGCCACTGGACCGGTGAAACTCTGAGGCAGGACTGAATCGTATCTGACCAGACTATGACGGGCATTCTCTGTTTTGCAAACAAATTGAGGAGGTAGCAGTTGATCGATTTTGAAGCAGAACTTAATGACAGGCAGCTGGAGGCTGTGAAGGCCGTCGACGGACCTGTGCTCATACTGGCAGGCGCCGGGTCAGGGAAGACAAGGGCGCTTACCTACAGAACCGCGTATCTTATAGAAGAGCTGGGAGTAAAGCCATGGAGCATCCTGGCTCTTACTTTTACCAATAAAGCTGCAAGGGAGATGCGCGACAGGGTTGCTGTAATGTGCCCCGGTGCATCGCGGGATATAACTGTGTCCACCTTTCACTCACTTTGTCTTCGAATCTTATTTACAGAGGCAGAAAGACTGGGCTACGGAAAGAACTTCGAGATAGCTGATCAGACTGACCAGCGTGCCATAGTGCGGGAGATATGCAAAAGACTCCAGATAGACACGAAACAGTATAAGGAAAAATCAATCCTGAACGTGATCTCCGGAGCGAAGGATGAAATGAAGTCCCCGGCAGACTTTGAAACGGAAAATGACGGTGACTTCTATATGAAACCCTATGTTGAAGTCTATAAGGAATATCAGAAAACATTAAAAGCCAACGATCAGATGGATTTTGATGACCTGATCCTGAATGTCATAGAGATCTTCAAGAGATTCCCGGAGGTGCTGGAGCATTATCAGGATAAATTCATCTATATCATGGTTGATGAGTATCAGGATACAAATATGGCACAGTTTGTACTGATATCAATGCTTGCAAAAAAGCACAGGAATCTCTGCGTGGTGGGCGATGACGATCAGTCCATATACGCTTTCAGAGGTGCGGACATCAGGAATATCCTGGATTTTGAAAAGATATATAAGGATGCTTATGTAGTGCGGCTCGAGCAGAATTACCGTTCTACTGCAAATATACTCAAGGCTGCGAATCAGGTCATATCTAATAACAGGGGCAGGAAGGACAAGGAACTATGGACGGAGGCAGAAGACGGAAGAAAGATCAGGTTCAGGCAGCTTGACTCTGCATCCGGAGAGGCTTCGTTTGTGGCTGATGATATTAGAGATACGGTAGAGGCAGGAAAGGCTCATTATAAAGATTTCGCAATCCTTATGCGCACCAATGTCCAGTCAAAGGAATTTGAGGATGCTTTCCGGGTGAGAGGCATAGACTATGATCTGGTGAAGGGGCTGAGGTTTTGGGATACAAAGGTTATCAAGGATGTGACATCATATCTTCTCACTGTCGTCATAGGTACGAATGATATGAGGACAGCGAGAATAATAAACATCCCAAAGAGGGGGATTGGCACTGCAAGCCTGGATAATATCTCCGGATTTGCTTCCGCAAATAACATATCGCTGCTTGAGGCCTGCGGGAGGTGTGAGAACGCAGGGATAGGCGGTAAGGCCGGACGTGGAATGAAAGAATTTTATGATATGATCATAAGCCTTCGGGAGGAAACTGCGGGGATGACTCTGTCCGATATGACGGACAGAGTGATAAAAGCATCGGGCTATATGGATTACCTTGCGGATGAGGCTGACAGTACGGAGAAATATCTCGAACAGGAGGAATACATTAATAAGCTCAAGGATTCTTTTGATGAGTATGAGCACGATAAACTGGAGAGCGGCGAGCTGCCGTCTCTCATAGATTTTATGAGAATGAACGGTGTGGAGGGCGCGACGGTAGATGCCGACTCCGATCCCTCAAATGATGATAAGGTTCTTATAATGACGATGCATAATTCCAAGGGGCTGGAGTTTCCCCATGTGTATCTTGTGGGAATGGAGGAGGGCTTATTCCCCGGATACATGGCGGTATCAAGCGGTGATGTGAAGGATATAGAGGAAGAGAGACGCCTTTGCTATGTGGGGATCACAAGAGCTATGGAAGAGCTTACTCTGACGTGTGCCAGATCACGTATGGTGAACGGAGAAACGAGGTATGCGACTGCATCAAGGTTTGTAAAGGAGATGCCTTTCGGACTGCTGGATATGAATGTAAGTCCCGATAAGACCGACAGACCTGTAAGATTCTCTGATGGATCGTATGAATATCCGTCACGAAGCAGCAATGGATCCGGCTGGCCGTATACAGGTACAGGAAAGTCCGAGGGCCGTTCTTCTGTAAGCGTGACACGCAAGCCTTCAGGAAGAAGCAGTTCACTGAAGGGAAAGATAAAGCTTGGGAGTGATATGACTCCCGTAAAACCTGATTACACCGTGGGTGACAGAGTGCGACATTTCAAGTTTGGGGAAGGCAGTGTGCTCGATATCAAGGATGGGGGAAGAGATTACGAGGTTACGGTTGATTTTGACGATCATGGCGTAAAGAAGATGTTTGCGGGATTTGCGAAGCTGAAGCGATTATGATAAAATCAACATTAGTTATGGAGGTACGGATATGAATCTGGACGGGTTATTTACAAGCGCAAAAGAAGGCTGTGCATGTCTCCTTAATACCATTACGGGAAAGAAGGAAGAGATTGCAAGCCAGATCAAAAGCTACAGGGATAATAATGATATAAAGGAAATCCTTGCAGCATCAAAATTAAACGAGATCCTGAGAAAGGATGAGGAGGAAGCTGAAATGAGCAAGAAGAGTCCAATTATCACAGTACTTGCGGTGATCGGCGCGATCGTTGCCGTAGCATGTATAGCTTTTGCCGTATATAAGTATTTCACTCCTGATTATCTGGATGATTTTGATGACGGCGACGACTTTGACGACGAGGATGATCTCTTCGAGGATGAGGAGGAGCCCAAGAAGTCAGAGGCTTAAGTGAAAAAAGGTGAGACATACCGTGGGAAGGTGAGAGATCTCATCTTCCCGAATAAGGGGATCGCCACCGTGGAAGGCGTTGATGTAGCAGTAAAGAACACGCTTCCCGGACAGGAGATCTCTTTTATTTTAAATAAAAACAAGGCCGGGCTTAAGGAGGGCAGACTTCTTCAGGTGCTTTTACGATCTGAGATGGAGAGCCTGGAGGGATGCAGTGTGTGCGATCCCTGCGGCGGATGCGTGTATCAGAGGATACCGTATGACAGGGAACTTGAGATAAAGGACGGGATGGCCCGGGAGATAATGAGACGTTCTTTGAAGCAGCATGGCATTGAGGACAGGCTTGACGGGATATACGAGGGTATCACAGGTTCGCCGGAGTTTTGCGGATATCGCAACAAGATGGAGTTTTCTTTCGGAAATGCCGTAAAAGACGGGCCTCTCACTCTCGGGATGCATGTGCCGGGGCATTTCATGGATGTCATAGATACACCGGACTGTAATATCGTGGATGCGGATTTCCGGATGATAAGGGCTTATGCCGAGGCCTATGCACATAATCATGAGCTGCCTTTCTATCACAGACAGTCCGGGACGGGATTTCTCAGAAATCTGCTGGTCAGAAAGGGGTTAAATACTGGGGAGATCCTTGTAGATATAGTCACTACTACGCAGGGGGAGCTGGACAGGGAGGTCTTTGCTGCAGGGATCGGGAAGCTTCCGCTGCATGGGAGTCTTGCAGGGGTTCTGCATACCATGGATGATGATGTGGCAGATACTGTAAAGAATGAGAGCACCGTGGTGATCTCCGGGAGAGATTATATATTTGATGAGGTGCTGGGACTGAGATTCAGGATCTCTCCGTTTTCTTTTTTTCAGACGAATACCCATGGAGCTGAGGTCCTGTACTCAAGAGTGCGGGAATATGTGAAGGATGCAGCGGGAAGCGGCGCAGGCACAGTATATGATCTCTACTCGGGAACGGGTACGATCGCTCAGCTTATGTCGGACTCCGAGTCCCGGATCTTCGGTGTGGAGATCGTTCCGGAGGCTGTCGAGGCAGCGCGGATAAATGCCGGACTGAACGGAATAAGCAATGTGGAGTTTCTGTGCGGGGATGTCTTGAAGGTGCTGGATGAGGTAGCTGAGAAGCCGGAGCTTATCATTCTTGATCCGCCGCGTGACGGTGTCAATCCCAAGGCTCTTCGCAAAATCCTTGATTACGGAGTGAAAAATATAGTCTATGTTTCCTGCAAGATCACTTCTCTTGCAAGGGATCTTCATATGATGATCGATGCAGGCTATGAGCCGGTCAGATTGTCAGTCATTGATATGTTTCCGCGGACAGCGAATTTTGAGACGGTTTGCCTTTTGTCCAAACTTTCAAGTGCGAAGCACCATATAGAGATAAATGTGGATATGGATGAGCTT
>CADCRB010000099.1 GCA_902803745.1 uncultured Lachnospiraceae bacterium | reverse complement strand
ACATGAAAGACACCTCTTAGTGCTGCTTCGTTCCCGACCTGACACGGTTCGTGGGCTTCCATTGCGCAGGACCGGAGAGTCAACGTCACAGACCCAGCCAGCCGGATTATTATTTTATATCAGGACTTACTGTGTGTCAAAGCCTCATAGTGACTGATTCAGATAAGCCTCTTGCTCCGGTGTCAATACATCTATCTTCTTTCCAAGAAAATCCAGTTTCATTTCTGCCACATGTCGATCCACCTCAGCCGGAACGTCTATCAGACGGTCTTTTAACTCCGCCCCGTGCTCCACCAGATACTTTGCAGACAATGCCTGTATAGCAAACGACATATCCATTATCTCTGCCGGATGACCATCACCGCAGGCAAGATTTACAAGTCTTCCCTCTCCAAGCACATATATTATCTGCCCTGAAGGCAACTCATACCCCATAATATTATTTCTGGCTTCCCAAGACCTTTTGGCATTCGCGTGTATCCATGCCATATCCACTTCGCAGTCAAAATGTCCGGCATTGGTCAGGATAGCCCCATCTTTGATATTTGCAAGATCTTCACTGTCTATAACCTTGTCACAGCCTGTCACAGTAACGAAGAAATCTCCGTACCTTGCCGCCTCCTTCATAGGCATTACGTCAAATCCATCCATTATCGCTTCAATAGCTTTTACCGGATCGATCTCTGTGACTATTACACTGGCACCAAGCCCCTTTGCTCTCATGGCAACTCCCTTACCACACCAGCCGTAACCCGCAACCACCACGGTTTTCCCGGCTACAATGAGATTTGTCGTACGGTTTATTCCATCCCATACCGACTGGCCCGTACCATAGCGGTTATCAAAGAAATGCTTCATCATCGCATTATTCACTCTAACCATGGGGAACTTTAGATCTCCCGCCCGATTCATAGCTTCCAGTCTGATTATACCAGTGGTCGTCTCCTCGCAGCCTCCTATAACTTCGGGAATAAGATCTTTGAAATCCGTATGCATTCTATGAACCAGATCGCCCCCGTCATCAATTATTATATTGGGACCAGGGGACAGCACAGCTCCGATATGGGCATTGTATTCTTCTTCCGTTGTCCCATGCCACGCATGAACCTCCAATCCGTGCTTTACAAGCGCGGCTGCCACATCATCCTGTGTTGAGAGCGGATTTGATCCCGTTACATACATTTCCGCTCCGCCAGCAGCCATTGTCAGGCATAGAAAAGCGGTCTTGGCCTCTAAATGAACCGACAGCGCTATTTTTTTCCCTGCAAAAGGCTTTGTCTTTTCAAATTCATCATACAGAGTTCTTAGCAGATCACAGTGTTTTCTTACCCACTCGATCTTCGTCTCACCTGATGATGCCAGACTAATGTCTTTGATTTCACTTCCCATTGTGTATCCTCCTAATAGCATTTACTTAAATTATTACGATACACGATTCCCACCGTTTCTCATTTACTACCTTGTTATAATACCAAAGCCTATAGCGTAATTCAATAAAACCCGGACGAATATAACGTCCGGGTTTGAAAACTGCCTCTTATCTACTTTGAATAAAACCGTCAGATTATAGACTTGAAAGATACTTGTTGATCTTATCCTGAAGAGATGAACGCTCTGCCTGATCTGAAGCCTCTGTCTCCTTTTGTGACGCCCAGAACGAATTAAGGGTATTCTGAGCTGTTTCAAGAGCTGATTTTCCAGCTTCTGTAGCTGCCTCACCTTTTGCAATCTCGCCGCTCTTGAAACTTGCCAATGCTTCCTGTGCCGAGTTAACCGCTGCCTGTCCCTGTGACCTTGCAGAGTTTCCCTTTTCTTTCTCAGCCTCCTGGAAATTTGCTATATTTTCCTGGCCAGCTGCTATGCTCCTGTTTCGCGCATCCTGAGCTGCCTGAGCTGCATCAATGTCTGACGATGCTGATGCAAAGGCAGGAACGACCGTAAGAGAAGTTATGGCCAATGCTGCAATAACGGATATGATTTTTTTAGTCATGATTACCTCCTGTCCAATCAAAATGTTGTGTTTTTTTCTAAAACGCCGTCATTATACTACCATATATCGGCAAATGCAAGTATTATGTTTACCGCTTTGTATACCGGATCAATTTGCTGTTTTCAAAACCTCCTTCAGCACCTCTATCATATTATTTACATCAATGGGTTTTGCAATATGACCGTTCATTCCGGCTTCCTTTGACTTTTTGACATCATCCTCAAACGCATTCGCCGTCATTGCTACAACAGGTATTTTGGCCAGTTTCGGATCCGCAAGCCTCCTAACAGCTTTTGTCGCTTCAAATCCATCCATTACAGGCATCTGTATATCCATCAGGACCGCATCAAAATAACCCGGTTCTGATGAAGCAATTCTGTCAAGCGCTTCCCTTCCGTTTTCCGCAGTCTCCACCAGGATACCAAAACTTGAAAGCTGCATGGACGCGATCTCTCTGTTTATAGGAATATCCTCTGCCAATAATATCCTCTTGTTCTTAAGCTCCGTACCATAGTCCGTGCAGTCATTGTTATTTATGTCTAATTCCCCGCTCATCGATTCTTCCTTAATGCTGCAAAGACTTAGCTCTAGAAAAATACTAAATTCCGTACCTTTCCCTGGAGCGGTCTTAACTTCAATGGTTCCACCCATAAGATCAACGATACTTTTTGTTATAGACATCCCGAGTCCCGTACCCTGAATTCCGCTAACCGTGGAGGTTCTTTCTCTTTCAAACTCCTCAAACACCTTTGACGCAAACTCCTCCGACATGCCTATGCCATTATCTGAGACTATGATACTGAAGCCAGCTATATCTTCATTTTTTCTTTCTTTTTCTTCGGCAACGATCCGTATTTTTCCTTCAGCCGGAGTAAACTTATACGCATTGCTAACAAGATTAAGCAAAACCCTGTTCAAAAGTATTTTATCGCAATATACCCAATTATCCTTTATTCCGGACACATCTACAGCAAAATCAATGTTTTTTTT
>CADCRB010000098.1 GCA_902803745.1 uncultured Lachnospiraceae bacterium | reverse complement strand
TTGCTGATTCAAGTGCTATTATTCCAGGCTTCATTTCCATTTTATACTCCTGTAAGATAAAGTCCGCTAAAATAGGATGACTGCAGTATGCGTGATTCCGATAAGGATCGGCTCTATTCAAATAATAACACAATCGGTATCGTGTTGCTATAATACACAGATATCAGGAAGGCTGAATTACCGATTTTTCTATTTTCTCTTGATTTTTCTCCCGTATCATATATCCTTTAGGATATGAAAATAAGAACTGTTATACGGACAACCGCATTTTTATTACTGTTTGCTTATATACTTGCTTTGGCCTGTTATCTTATAAAGATCATGCCCGATGCGCCTTCCGATATTCAGATCAAGACTCTGCGTGCCCAGGGATACTTCAGCGATGGCCTCTACACTAAGTACCTGAATGAATATGTTAATTACCTGCTCATCTTTATTCCGGTAGGTCTTCTCTGCCCCTTTGCAAAGGGAAAGAAATGTCTCAGTCTGACCATTATTTTTTCCATAATGCTTCTGGTAATACTGGAATGTGTTAAGATCGTATATTTCGGAGGAGTCATCTCGATCGATGATGAAATATGGATGATAGCCGGAAGCCTGACCGGGTATGGCTTTTATTATCCGATATGCACTGTTACCGGACTTAAAGGAGGCTTTGTCGAAGACGGAGACAACGGGATAAGCTGGATCGCATTTGCTCTGTTGTTCTCAGGAATGATATTCCTTCTTAAATACAGATCCGAGCAGTTTATACACGATAATATACAAGAGGCACAGGCTCCTCCGGCCATGGCTGATTCTGCGAGCAGTGTATCGGCAGATACAGGTACAATAACTGATAAGGAGATCTATAATAAACTGCTTAACGAACTGTCTGCCTTCAGCAACAGGATCATATTTACAGACAGTTACATTACACCTCAGATACTATTCGATCAGTTTATCCTTGTTATGGAAGATCACCCTGAGCTCTTTTATCTGACCGGAGGCGCAAAAGCGGAAACGATAGTATCCAATCTAAGCAGGACAACTATTTTTCTTCCTGAGTATAAAGACGGTCCTGACAAGCTTCCGGAGATGGTTCAGGCACTTGATGCAGAGACAGCTTCATATCTTTTGGAATGTCCGGACGGCTCAGAATACGATAAAGCACTCTGGGTTCATGACAGGATCATCGAAAATACAATATACGATTCTGATATTCTGTATTACAGTCTGTCCGTAGATGATGATTCTCACTTTGATTATGCATATACTTCATACGGTGCATTAGTACTGCATAAGGCAGTTTGCGCCGGGTATGCCAGAGCCTATCAGCTTATAATGAATAAAATGGGTATAGAATGCGGATATGTAAAAGGGAACGCCATCAATTCACATGGCGAAACGGAATCACATGCCTGGAATTATATCCGGCTTGACGGACAGTATTATTTTACGGATGTCACATGGGATGATCCGGTAAATAATGATTATGAAGACTCCGGTAGACTCAGTCATGATTTCTTCTGTCTCTCCGGTGCTGATATGGGAAAAGACCATTTCCCGGATCCGGATCAGTTTCTTCCCGAATGTCCGGAAACACGAAGTCCATATTGACAGTCTCAGTCTAATCCTCTATATCTTCAAGTATCTTCTCAGCGATACGTTTTCTTGATACCCCGTTATCCATAGCCGCCTTGCCTATATATCTGTGCGCCTCGTCCTCGGACATATGCTTTTTCTCCACAAGAAGGATCTTGGCTCTGCTGACAAGACGAAGCTCTTCCATCTTTTCTTCAATGGACAGGACCTTCTTTTCAAGTTTCAGGGATTTTTTCTGAATAGCAGCAAGAAAACGCACAGCCTTATCCACCCGTCCTTTCGGGAAGGGCTTGGGCAGGACCAGTACACCGAGATCAGTGACTCTTTCCAGTACATCCTCATAGATCTCCTTTGGGACCACCAGCAGGATCGACGCCCTGCTCTTCTCAGCTGTATCCAAAGCGAGATCTATCCCTGTCTCATCGGGCAAAGGTGAATTCACTACGATAATGTCATATTCCTTTTCCATTACCGATCTTCTGGCAAGTGAACCGCTTTTTACAAAATTAATAGTAGTAAAGCCCTTCAGGGAACGCTTAACTATAGCATCAAACTGCTCTGACGCTGATACGATCAATATGGAGTGACAGCTGATATCGTGTATGGACATTAATCACCCTCTGACATATTCTTCAATGATACCTTCGGGGACAATGCTCTTTATGAATTCACTGTCTTTTGCGATCTTACCGGCTTCCCTTCTGGATCCCGGAAGCAGCGCCGCCTCCGCCTCCATTTCCTCCGGAAGCGGAAGTTTCCTTTCGATCCCGGATAGTCCTGCGTAGATCAAAAGAGTATAAACAAGATACGGATTGCTGTAGGCATCCGGAGACCTGAGCTCTATCCTGGTCTTTCCTTTATAGGTCTCTATGCACATGAGCTCGGATTCACCGCCGCTGGACCAGTTTGCCTTATCGGGCGCCGTGTTATTACCAAGCCTTGAATAGGAGGCATCCTTGGGGTTCAGAAAGATCGTGATCTCACGGATCTTTTCCATGATCCCTGCAGCAGCGTACTTCACTACGTCCTCACCGTTTCTGTCCTTGGCATAAATATTGATATGATACCCGTTGCCGGGCTTATCAGGTATCGGAAGGGGTGAGAAATCAGCTACAAGACCATTTCTGTCTGCTACCGTACTGACAGCCATCTTGAAGGTAGTCATCTGATCTGCAGCTTTAAGAGGTCTGCCGTAATGAAAATCTATCTCATTCTGTCCGGGTCCCCTTTCATGGTGGGATCTTTCAGGTGTGAGACCCATACGCTCTATGGTAAGAGATATTTCGCGTCTGATATTCTCACATTTATCAGCCGGCGCTATATCCATATACCCTGCTTCATCATAGGGTATCTTCGTTGCCTCGCCCTCGTCATCCTTTCGGAAAAGATAGAATTCTGTTTCTGTCCCGAACCTGAATTCTATACCCTTCTCATCTGCTGTCTTTACAGCTTTTTTTAGCATGGACCTGGTGTCACATTCGTATACTTCACCATCCGGTGTGTAGATATCACAATACATACGGAGCACCCTGCCGCTGTCCGGCCGCCATGGAAGAATTGACATAGTATCAGGATCCGGTCTCAGATAGAGTGACGCATACGGACATTTCTCAAAACCGGCTATGACTCTTGCATTTATGGGAGCGCCGTCCTCAAAGGCTTTCTTCACCTCTCCCGGCATGACGGAAATATTCTTCTGCACACCGTATACATCCCTGAAGGCAAGACGGATGAACTTCACATCCTCCTCCTCGATATAATTCATTACATCATCATATGTATATTCCATGATCTCCTCCTCAAGAAACACGGGTTCTCAGGTATATTCTGACCTTCCCGCAGAGTCGTCCTTCTGTTTATGATAATCTTACGACAGATTGATCGATCTTGTCGATAAGAGAAATATTAACTAAGCAAAGTGTTATTGCGAGCCGGCCTTATGACATCAGCAGCCAGACGTATCATCTGCCTTAAATTATCCATGTCGGTAAACACATCTCCCGTTTCAAGAGAATGATTGCCTCCCTCTATCCTGTGCGATACAAGCCTTTTTTCCAATGCGATCTTTTCGATCTCCTTATGATCGGCAAGAGGATCTGCATCGCCATAAAAAAGAATCCCCCCTTCTTCCTCTATGAAATTACCGATAAATACCAGCGGAGAGAAGCATATATGCCTTGCCTTTATTCCTTTTTTGTCTGCATATGCGGTCGCTGCCACAGTACCTATGCTCTTAGAAATAAATACTACTTCATCTCCTGTCATATTCCCGAGAGGGAACAGGGCCTCTTCTGTTATATCAAGACACTTATCCAGAGTCT
>CADCRB010000097.1 GCA_902803745.1 uncultured Lachnospiraceae bacterium | reverse complement strand
ACTGCGTCCATATTGCGCATCGTGGTATGGCAGTGCAGCTCCACCCGCTTTCTTACTGCATTGTCCTCACGCTTTTGTCTGAAGTCTTCTATCCTGCGTATCCCGCTGACCATTCCTATTGTCGGTTCATGATCATGCTTTCCAAGGGAAAAGACACCCCTGATCTTAAGAAACTTACCGACTGCTATATCTTCTCTGAGCTTTTTGCCGAGCTCAACCGGGGGAAAAATCCTGACGCCTACTGTATCGGTATAATCCGTGATATCAAATTTCATCATAAGGAGAGTGCCTTCTCTTACTTCCTTATCTTCATAGGATATGACCTCACCCCTTATGGTGACCTCGCCCTGCTCTGTATCGATATCCGAAATAGGAATGGACTGCTCCTGTACGTCCCTCTTATAGATGACCGCAGGATCATCCATATTGGCGCTGCCTTTTGTATAGCCCTGCTTATTCCTGTAGCTGTCTCCTGATGGCTTGCGGTACTGTTTCGTCTGCTTTGGAGCTGCCGGCTTTTGAGCTGCCTGCTGTGCTCTTTCAGATATCACAGCTATCTCCTGTCTTATCCTCTTTTCCGCTTCAAGTCTTTCAGGCGAGGGCTCAGGTTTCTCATAATCTATCTTTACAGAAAAAGAAAGCCCTGCCTTGTCAGAAAAGATCCCTGTCAGATAATCTCTCAGTCTTTCTGCAAGTTCATGAGCTACAATGGTATCCTCAAGAGTCACCGTAAGATGATCGTTATCCTCAAATCTCTTCTTTGCTTTTTGGTATACTGAAAACATGACAGGCTGATCAGCCTTCATACCGTACGAGATGCTGCCCTTGAATTCATCATAAAAATTAGCTGCATTATACTGTGAAGATAATACGAAATGCTCATGCAGCTTTACCTTCACCCTGCCTTTGCTGTCAAGACTCCTTGCAAGCTCCTTCTGGATGACATATATGTCCTTGATATGAACAGGATGAGGACAGGAGATACTGACCTCTACCATCGATCTGTCCGATGCCATGCTGATACCGGTGACCGCTGTATCGGACAGTATCTCCCTTATTTCCTGTGAGTCAGGACTGTATGCGGGAAAAACATCAAAGAAAGGCTTTTTTGAGCTCATCTTCCAATGCCCCCACTATATCAGCCTCAGGGACCTTTCTTATCACTTCACCCTTTCTGATGATAAGGCCCTCGCCTCGCCCTCCGGCGACACCAATGTCAGCCTCCCTGGCTTCTCCGGGTCCGTTCACGGCACAGCCCATCACGGCTACCTTAATATTAAGATCCCTGTATTTTGTCAGCATCTTTTCTACCCTGCCTTCAAGGGCAATAAGATCTATGTCGGTACGCCCGCAAGTAGGACAGGATACTATCTCAACCCCTCCTTTCAGAAGTCCGAGGGATCTCAGGATGATACGCGCGCTCTTTACCTCTTCTACCGGATCACCGGTAAGGGATACACGGATGGTATCTCCTATTCCTTCATAAAGGATTATGCCTATTCCGACACCGGATTTTATATTTCCGGAAACTAAAGAACCCGCCTCCGTGATGCCTACATGCAAAGGATAGGGACATTCCGGAGCCAATGCCTCATGGGCCTTAACCGCCATCATCACGTCCGATGACTTTATGGATACTACGATATTCTCATATCCGGCATTTTCTATCATATGCACCTTATCCAGCGCAGATTCGACTATTCCCTCAGCTGTAACGCCGCCGTACCTGTCAACAATTTCCTTTTCGAGAGATCCGGAGTTCACTCCGACCCGTATGGGGATCCCTCTTTCTTTTGCAGCAGACACGACCTTAAGCAGCTTCTCTTCGCCGCCAATATTACCGGGATTGATCCTGATCTTATCGGCTCCGTTTTCAATTGCCATAACAGCCATCCGGTAGTCAAAATGAATATCCGCTACCAGCGGTATATGGATATGCTTCTTTATTTCGGATATCGCCCTGGCCGAGTCCTCATCCGGCACCGTACACCTGACTATGTCACAGCCGGCTTCTTCAAGCTCGGATATCTGCTTTACAGTCGCCGTAATATCCGCTGTCTTGGTATTTGTCATGGACTGGATGAGTATCGGATTGCCTCCGCCGATGACTCTGTCACCGATATGTATTACCTTTGTATTGTCTCTGTACATTGATACCTTCTCCTGTTTCAGATGCCAACAAGTATATCAAATTTAATTCCTTATCTCAAAGCCGATGTCTTCTGTGTTGGTATTCCCAAGCTCGTCAGACGCTTTGAGGACAAGCCTGTATTTCCCGGCCTTTGTGATCTTTTCACCATTATAATCCATACCGTTCAGGATCATCTTTACCTGTACCATGCTGTCGTCGTATGCCAGCTCCTCGGTGTTTTTTATCATAAAGCTTTTCAGGCTGCTGCCGTTCAGTCCCATCAGGCCCCTGATGACCGGAGATTTTCTGTCTATGGCAAAAGCCAGACTTCGTGCCGTCTTATTGCCTGTCTCATCTGAAGCCTCGGCGCGGATGATGTATATCCCGCTTTTATCAAATGTCAGGCTTTTCTTATCATATGTCTCCTCTCCTTCGTATTTTCCCGAAAGATCATAGACAGACACAGTCTCCTTAAGAACGCATTCTTTGCCGGAATCGTCGGATGCCTCTGCGTCGATCTTCACTTCGCGTCCGTATACTCCTTTATCGGATGCTCCTTTTAATGTAAGCTCAGGGGCTTTATCGTCCTTCTTTTCGACCGTAAAGTATTCATCAGTTACATTGGAGGCATTGTCATATGCCGTAATGTCATATCTGCTGGTGCCGTATGGCAGTCGTGATATGTCGATGATCACCTTCTCTTTATTTCCGGTTCCCCGGTAAAGCACTGTATTTCCTTTTGAAACAGTGACCTGGGAAAGTCCCGAGAGGTCATCTGCTGCGCTAAGGAGCAATGAAAGCCTGTCCTCTTTGATCTCGGCTTCCGAAGCTGATATCACAGGTCCGGTCCGGTCGAGCACAATGCTGGAAGGGATATCCGCATAGGTCCTGTGTCCAAGTCCGTCCTCGCCATAAACAGCGATCTGGTATTCTCCGTCCGTATCCAGCAAAAAATCTGTTTTCTCCGTTATCTCTTCGAGCTCTCCGTTCTTTGGTCCGTTTATTTCACAGTACACAAAGGAATTGTCCAGGGGATAAACAGTGACAAGAATACCCTCTTCACATTCCGTGATCTGAGCCTTGGGAGCCTCAAATATGCCTTCCTTAAAGCTCACATGATAAGTGCCCAAAAGGGATGCATCATCCCTTTCCGGCGATCTTTTATAAAAAGAGACCGCCGCGTCTTTGTCCTCCGGGAAAAGATCATATTCTCCATCCTCCACAGGATTTAAGAGATCGCTTTCTCCGTCATCATAAAGATACATCTCTCCGTCATCCAGTCTGTCTGTGTCAAACAAGAACCTGACCGGTCCGACATTTACGGCGTTTCCATCACCGTCAAATCTCACCTCGCGTCCTGCGGCATCTATCGCCTCTATGCCGTTTTGAGGCGCAGCATAAATGATAAGGTGCAGAAAAACAAGATTGACAATAAGCGTCAGGCTCATTATGCATAAAGCCCGCGCCATGACTTTAATATCATCTTTCATAGCTATTCAGTTCTCCTTTGGAATTACAAAAAATAAGATAAAAACAACAGAAAAAATGAATGAATGCGTTGGGATCACAGATGAAGAACTCATCCGCTCCAGAAAACGACTAAATACTACCACTATTCATTTTGAAAATCAAGGACTCTTCTTATTTCCTCTTCCGATGCCTTTACATTGCCCTGTATCATATCCTTTGAGCCTCCGCCCTTTGATGTGAGCTTTTCTTTCATAAGCTTTGCTATATCTCTTGCATCGCCTTCAGGATATGAGATTATATAATTATAGCCTCCGGCTCCGTCCGATGAAAAAACAGCGCAGACTCCGGAATGGGATCTTGCGAGATCATTGACTGCATTTCTCTGAACGATATTATCTATCGGATCCGTAAAAAGGACCGCATTGCGTGAATCCTTTGAAAGAGCTTTAATCTCCTGCCCGAGTTTTGCCGCGGCCGCGTTTTTAAGCTTTATCTTATATTCTTCATTTTCCTTCATCAGACGGCTCACTGCTTCATCCAGCTTGTCAGAGCTTACAGAAAGGAGATGCGATACGTTATCCGTCATATCCTGCAGGGCGGTAATATGATCATAAGCGCGGCATCCGGCCAGGAAGGTAAATCTCATTCCTCCCTTATACCTGATCGCCTTTATTATCTTGATGATACCGATCTCGCCGGTACGTGACACATGAGGGGCACAGCAGGCGCACACATCTACCCCGGGGATGGTGACGAGCCTCACATCCTCCTTAAGCTCTTTCTTGCTGCGATACTCGATAGCGCTAAGCTCTGAAGGTTCATAATATCTGCAATCAACCGGTATATTATCGTATATGACTTTATTGGCGCTTTTTTCAAGTCTTTTTATTTCATCAGCTTCAAGCTCCTTAGAGGTATCGAGGGTAACTATATTATCAGAAAGATGAAAGCCCACATTCTCCGAACCCCATATATTATGCAAAAGCCCGGAAAGGATATGCTCCGCGGAATGATTCTGCATATTTGAAAACCTGTGCTCCCAGTCTATCCTGCCCTGTACCTCTTCCCCCTCGCTTAAAGCCGTGGCGGCGCATTGTATCCTGTGGGTTATGACACCGTCATCTATCGACACGTGGGCGACCTTAAGATCACAGATATATCCATTGTCGCAGGTCTGACCGCCCTCCTCAGGAAAGAAAAGCGTACGGTCAAGGACTATATCTAAAAATCCTTCACCGGCTTCTGCGATATTGATTATCTTCGCTGTAAATTCCCTGTCATACGGTTTATCATCATATAGTTTTATTGTCTGTATCATTTAATATATTCCCCCGCAGGTTATGTCTGTGATAACAGCCTATGAGCCTTCTCCTTTAGCAGGAGTCAGATCCGGTAGGGTATCTCCTTCACTCCCCTCGCCCTGCACAGAGCAGAGGAAGCTCCCATATATGACAGAGGCTCCCCTTTAATATCCGTGACAGTGCATCCGGCTTCGGAAGCAATAAGCGCAGCTGCAGCATAATCCCAAAGCTGTATCTTCATTTCAAAATACAGGGAGCATCTCCCCATTGCCACACAGCACATATCCCATGCAGCAGTACCCGAACGCCTGATATCGACACAGCAGTCCATAAGCTCCCTTGCTATCCTGAAGGTCTCATCCTGAAGCTCGGTATAATACGGCGCTGTGCCGAATACGGCAAGAGAATCAGAAAAGGGCGCATCGGAAGACATTATTGTCTTCCCGTTCATAAAAGCGCCTTTCCCGCTGACAGCCTCGAAGAGCATGTCATCATAGGGATTATATACGACGCCCATATAAGGCTTTTTGTCCTTAAGGATACCAATGGATACCACAGAGGGATAATAGCCGTAGATAAAGTTTGATGTGCCGTCTATGGGATCAATTACAAAGACATACCCTCGCTCCATCTTTTCCGTAAATACATCCTGACCGTCCTCTTCACCAAGGAAGGAAGCCTGAGGCAGAACATCAGCCAATGCTCCCATCAGAAACTGCTGTATTTTCTCATCGGTCTCGGTCACGAAATTGGCATGTCCGCCTTTTTCCATTATCTTTGGCCGCTCTGCGCTCTTCATTATTCGTCCGGCCGATCTTGCGGCATCCTTTACTGCTTCCAGAACACTCTTTTCGTCCATTATGCTATACTCCCGCGAATCTGAATACTATGCCTATAACAGCTGAAACTGCGATAAAAAACACAGGATGGAGCTTAAGTCTGCGCCTTGCGGCAAATAGTACCACTGCAAGGATAAGCCCCTTCCAGATAATAAGCTTTGAAAGATCATATCCTTCAAGAAATGCCGGTATATTGATGATCGCGATCTTTACAACGTTCAGACCGGCCGCTGAGATCATGGCGATCGACGCAGGCCTCAGCCCGTAGAATGCAGACTCTACATATCTGTTTTCCTTAAATCTGTCCAGGAAAGCCGCCACCACAAGGATGACGATAAAAGAGGGAAGGGCCAGAGCAAGCGAAGCCTCTATTCCTCCAAGGATACCTGCCGTCTGATATCCGGCATAGGTGCTCATATTTATGCCGATAGCGCCCGGAGTAGATTCGGATATCGCGATCATATCTGCAATATCCGCATGCGAAAACCAGCCCGTTTTATCCGATATCTCATACAGGAAAGGAAGAGTGGCAAGACCTCCTCCGACGGAAAAAAGCCCTGTCTTGAAAAATTCCAGAAAAAGAAGCAGCCATTTATTCATTTGACAGCCTCCCTGTGTCCCCGGATAAGGATCCCTGCTATCCCTGCAGCCACTACGAGGACTGCTGCGGGAACCTTGACAGGCAGAACCCCTCCAAATGCCATCAGAAGAAATATTACCGCATATATAACAAATGCCGGCTTATCAACAATGGCTTTCTTCCAAAGCCTCATTACGGCTTCAAGGATCAGCACGCAGACACAGACCCTAATACCCGCAAAGGCATTCTGCACTATAGGAAGATCCGCAAAATTTGTCAGACACATGGCTATGACAAGGATGAAGATAACGGGGCAGGTAAGAAATCCCGTGGTAGCTGCCACCGCACCCGCAATGCCTTTTTTCTTATTCCCTATAAAAGTAGAGACATTCAATGCTATGATCCCTGGAGTACACTGTCCTATCGCAAAATAATCCATAAGATCATCTGTTGTGACCCAGCCCTTCTTTTTTACAAGATCCTCTTCAAGCAGAGGCAGCATAGCATATCCTCCGCCGAAGTTCACGGCTCCTATTCTCAGGAAAGCAAAATATAATTCCAGAAGTTCTTTCATATCAGCTGTCAGCCCCTTCAGTTCTTATCTATGCCGCGGCATGATCCTTGTCTTCGGGAAATACATCATACAGGAATTTCAAAACTACAGGGGTTGCTATGGAGCTTACTATTATGAGAAGGATGACAGCGGTAAAATATGCCTCTCCCATCATTCCTGCAGCAAGTCCTCTCTGGGCGACTATCAGCGCCACCTCACCTCTTGTCATCATCCCGACACCTATCTTGGCCGAATCACTCCAGTCAAAGCCCATTATCCTGGAGACGCCTCCGCACCCTATGATCTTTGACAGCAGCCCTACTATTACGAAGCCTATGGAAAACAGTATTATCGTAGCATCAAGGTTCCTGACATTTGTCTGAAGTCCTAAGAAGAAGAAAAAGACAGGACCGAAAATCATGTATGAATTCACATCCATCTTCCTTGATATATAGCTGGAATCATCAAGAGACGAAAGGATGACTCCCGCAATATAAGCTCCCGTGATATCCGCCACAGAGAAATATCTGTCCGCAACATATGCCAGAATGAACGCAAGCGCCATACCCATTATAGGTATCCTTCTTGTATGAGGGTAACGCCTGTCCACGATCTTGAAGATATGATAGATGATAAAGCCGACACCTGCTGCAAAAACGAAAAAGAGGATGGTATGGAGAATGACGGATATTATGTCCGCATTGGGATCCTTAAAGCTGATAACTACGGTAAGGACTATGATACCTATCACGTCATCAATGATGGCCGCGCTCATTATGGTAGTGCCTATGGTTCCCGAAAGCACTCCCAGCTCCTTTAACGCTTCCACAGTAATTGATACAGAGGTAGCCGTGAGTATTGTTCCTATAAACAGCGCCTTAAAAAATGCCTCTGAGCCTATGGGCGCAAAGCCATAAAAGCACATATACAGTACAGTACCGCATATCAGTGGAATAAAGACGCCAAAGCAGGCGATAACTGTTGCCTTAACGCCGGTTTCCTTCAGCTCCTTCATATCCGTGCCAAGACCGGCAGAGAACATCAGCATTATCACACCTATCTCCGCCATTCCTGAAAGAACGTCTGAAGAAGTAACAAATCCAAGCAGACTGGGTCCTATGATGAGACCGGCTACAATCTCACCTGCGACCTGCGGAGCATGTATCCTTCTTGCCACCAGCCCGAACAATTTTGCTGCGACAACTATGACTGCCAGCTGACGCAGTATCTCCGTGGTTTCCATTCTGTCCTCCTTAGCAACAGCAGCTCTGTGCCGGCTGCTGTTTTGATCTCATACAACAGTATCGGATTATACCACCGGAAAAATAATAGGACAATAAAGAAAGAATTATCTAAGGATCTATGATCGACTCGCACTCAGAGCAGACAAATACGCCCTCATTAAACATGACATGACCCTTTTCACATATAGGGCAGACATCGCCATGGCTCAGGAATGCGATCGGATGATGTCTCTTATAGCTTTCGCTGAATTTAGGTGAACCGTCTCTCTCCATCTCCCCACGGCTTGCATCCGGCACATCAGCTACCGTCATCTGCTTAAACTCATCATAGAGGTTGGCCTTTGCAAGCTTATGCATCTGCTTTAGATTGATGTATTCATTAATGGACGGTGAGACGTTAATTATCTCGCATCCGCAGCGTGATATCCTGGAATCAAGCGGTGTGGAATGAAGCACTCTTGCCGTGATAAAAAAATCCTTCTCCATGATCTCATCCCTGAAGCGTGTATATACAAGCCTGTGGAGCGGATTCTTCTCCGCGAGCGAAATATCTATATTTATGCCGACTCCGGTCACAGACACATCACAGACCGTGCAGGGATACTTACCCTCCAGATCACTCATAGTACAGCTCGACTTAAATTTAATGGGAACTCTCAGGGCTCTGCGTCTGTTTTCCAGAGTGCTCTCCTGATCACTTTTGATGTGATAATGCCCTCTGGGAGTGGGTCTGTACTCTATCTCCGGATTATACCAGATGTGCGTCCTTCCGGAGCGCTGATTGTAATATTTCAGGCTCTGATTCTGGCATTTGTTATTATCTATCTTGAGACAGCTTCCCTGGATCATTATGGGATCGGAATAAACGACAAGATCAGGCTCTTCCTTATCGATCTTGGGAAGGAGCGAGGTCGTAAAATCAAAATGCTTTTTTCCTATCTCAAAGGAAATGATGATATTATCTTCTCTCGGTATCTCTCCAAGTATCATAGGATATCCTCGCGACAATAAAAACAACTACAGACAAGTATATCCTAAAATCCTGCATAATAAAAGACGGGATGAATATATCATCCCGCCTGAAAATGGTTAATATTTATCAAATCTTTGACTTCTTGCGTGCAAAATTGGAAATGCACGCAAGAATTCGCGCTTCGCACGAACACGCCCTCGCTTTCAGCGAGGTCTGGTCCATAATCTATACAATCCCCTGGGCTTCCATGGCTGTGGCAACCTTCTTGAAACCGGCGATATTTGCGCCTGCTACATAGTTGCCTTCCATGCCGTACTTCTT
>CADCRB010000096.1 GCA_902803745.1 uncultured Lachnospiraceae bacterium | reverse complement strand
GTTGCAGATCACTCTGGATGGGACAAAAGAATATAATGACAAAAGGAGAGTCTATATCGGAGGCGGCGGAAGCTATGAAAAGATCCTTGAAAATATTGCTCTTGCTTTAGCAAAGGGGATCAAGGTAAGTGTTCGTATTAATACGGGACCTGAGAATTTTGAGAGGGTTCATGAGTTAAAGCAGGTTTTCGAGGATAAGGGCTTTTCCGATCACGAGGAATTTAGTTATTATTATGCTCCGACCGACGGCGAAAACTATCCCGGAAAGGACTATGGGGTGAGCTATTCGGATATTGTAGAGAATCTTACGCGAAACGGCTATGAAAAAAAAGATGCTATGGAGCATGTTTCCATCTACGGTCATTTAGTTTCTGCAGTAAACAAATTGCTGGAAAAGCAGAGCTATCTCCCGGCGGTGGACTCATATTGCGGAGCGGAGAAGATGATGTATCTTGTAGACAGGGAAGGGGCTGTCTACACCTGCTGGGATTTTGCCGCAATGGATGAAATGCGTGTGGGCAGGTTAGATACGGATAAGGAAAAATTCGCCTTTACATTTGAGCTCCTGAAGTGGACCTTCCGGAATGTAGCTCAAATGCCTGAGTGCATGAAATGTCCTTACGTATTCGTATGCAGGGGAGGGTGTGCTGCCCAGGCCTACAGGAAAAAGGGAGATCTGACAAAGCCATACTGCGGTGATGCAAAAGAGATCTTTTGTAATGTGATTTCAGTACTGTGTGAAGAGCATTTCAGTAAAACCGGAGAGCGCGAGATGACAAAGAGCCTGAAGGAAGCTCTTTTGGCGTATACTCCGGAGGAAAGAGCTGTCCTGCTGACATCCCGGGATTATAAGCTTGTTTTACAGCTTTTGAAGAAAAATGGTATGATGTATGAAACTGATAGACAATAAAACAGCATTTTTGATGCTGATAGGCCTTGTTGCTTCAGACGGCAGGGGAGAGCTGCTGTACGGAGACAGTCTGGAGAGGGTTAAGAATACAGTGCCCCCTTTTTTAGGAAACGGTCCTTTTCCCGATATATATCTGGAATCTCCCCTCTCGGGAGAGCCTTTCCTCGACATTTCTCTTACAGCTGTCTTTGACGAAGCTTCCGAAACAGCTTATATCACTTCCCCTCTGGCAGATGATACAGAAGGGATGATGGAGTTTTTAAGGAATTCCCGCGCGAAATATCCGGAGGTCAGCGGCGGGTTTGAGATAGACACCGGGGCATCTGTTCCCGGACCGGCTGCGGTTCATTTCCAGCCAAGACATCATACGGAGCTTACAGGAGGGTTTTGCGAGGCTATAGGAGAACCGCTGTACGGAAAGCTTTATGAGGAGGTGGTCCGGTGGCTTAAGGACAGCTGGCATCCTTCGTATTTCGGACTCTTCCGATCCCGCCCTGGATTTCCATTGAGGATAGGAGGATATCTGAGTCAGGAGGAGATCAGACTCTGCATAGATGATCCGGACAGGATAGTGAGGACATTTGAGGCAGTGGGCTTTAAGGCCTATGATGATCAGATGATAAGCCAGATCATATCCGTCATGTCCGTGACGCCAACGTGTAATGAGTTTCAGTTTGATATATTTCCTGACGGCACTGCCGGAGACATTTTTTCTCTATCCACCAACTTTGCCATAGGTCAGCCGGAGGATGTCCGTACTTCATTTAAGGAAGGGGATGGCGCAAGATACTTTGATCTTTTGAAACAATGGAATATTGCGGACGGCCGCCTGGATAAGGTGCCGGGAGCTGTCCTTGCCAGTATGCTTCCTATTGGAAATATGTCCGTCACCTTCAGTGTGTTTCCGCAATGGTTCAAGATACGCTGGAATGACAGGAAGCTGCAGCCGGCTAAGGTGTATCTGCTTATAAAAGCCGGAGAAATACATAATCAGTGAACTGGGATTTATTAGTGTAAATCATCCGGGATGTGAGTATAGTACCGGAAAAATACAGGCATTATGGGATAAATAAATGAAGAGTATATTTCGAAAAACAGCATATGATCAGATATCGTCTCCTGATCAGCTCGACCAGGTAATAGTCATCACATCGCCTTGCTTCTGGATGGCCATGCTCGGAGCCGGACTGATACTTATTGCTGTGATTTTGTGGTCCATATTCGGAAGGATACCCGTCAACGTGGAAGCCAACGGCATATGTATGTCGAAGAGAGGTATCCATGTACTGTACAGCGCTGAAGGCGGTATGGTCGATGAAGTACCTGTAATGGATGGGGATAAGGTGAAAGAAGGCGATGTGATAGCAGTAGTATCCACTACAACTCCTTCCGGACAGACTGAAATTAATAAGATCAAGGCGGATATGAGCGGTAAGGTGATGGGGCTGGATGTAGCGCCAGGCAATGTCGTAGGCGTGGGAGGCACGGTAAGCCGTATCCTGGATGACAGCACAGATAATATGTCAGCGATCCTGTATGTTCCGGTGGCAGATGGCAGGAAGATAAGTCCCGGTATGGAGGTAAAGGTTTATCCGACCACAGTAAACAGTCAGGAATACGGTCATATTAAGGCCGTTGTAGACAGGGTGGACAATTATGTCACAAGCTCCGGTGAGATGCATAACATGCTTGGTGACAGCTCTCTGGTCGACAGCTTCAGCAGCGAGGGTCCTGTCATAGAGATACAGTGCTCCCTGAAGCCTGACAGCAGTACGGAGAGCGGATACGAATGGTCCAACAGAAGGGGGGCGCAGGTGGAGCTCGTTCCGGGAACGACTGTCACCGCAGATATAATGATCGAAAAAAAGGCTCCGATAACCCTGCTTTTTCCCATGTTTGATGAAAAGCTCAGGGGAAATACCTGAGCAGGAGCATCCGGAGAAGCGTTGATGGCTGAAACGAAGACAACCAGGAAAAAAAAGGCCGGCTACGCCAAAACGCCCACTGTGTTCCAGATGGAGGCTACAGAGTGCGGGGCGGCAAGCCTTTCAATGATACTAAGATATTACGGTAAATTCATTCCGCTTGAGCAGCTTCGTATCGAAACCGGAGTTTCGAGAGACGGCTGTAATGCCGGGAACATTATTAAGGCAGCGGAAAAATACGGACTCGATTCGCATGCATATATGATACGCATTAAGAAGCTCCTTGAGCTTCCGGTACCCTGCATCATACACTGGAACTTCAATCATTTCGTGGTATGGGAAGGGCAAAAGAACGGTTCTTACTTTATTAATGATCCGGCTTTTGGTAGACGGAATGTAAGCTATGAGGAGATAGATAAGAGCTTCACAGGTGTAGTGATAACCTTTGCCCTCACAAAGGATTTTTCAAAGAATAAAAAGGAAGATACGCTGATCGGGTTGATAGGGGAACGCCTGAAGGGTGAGGGGGCATCCATTATGGCTCTTATCATTACGGGTCTTTTTCTTGTGCTTCCGGGCATACTCATGCCGGTGTTTTCGCAGATCTTTATCGATGATATCCTGATAGGACGGAATATAGGTTGGATATCAGCATTGCTTGTTGCCATGGCTGTGACTGTCTTATATCAGACAGGGTTTTCTTATTACAGGGGAGTATTGCTGCTTCGTCTTCAGAATAAGCTTACATTATTGTCGGGCTACAGGATGCTTGACCATCTTTTCAGACTGCCCATGAGCTTTTTTGACCAGCGCTACACAGGCGATCTGGCACAGAGGGTAACTAATAATAACAACATATCAATCTTCTTAACGAGCGAGATCGCCCAGACCGTCCTTAACATTTTTACGGCAGCATTTTACGTGATACTGATGGCTTTGTATTCCCCGCTGCTTACCATAGTGGGTCTGTTTATCGTTGCAATAAGCCTTATCCTTATTAAGAGGAGCTCTGATGCCATAAGTGATCTTTCAATGAAGGATCAGATAGACCGTGGAACGTTCATAGGAGTCCTTGCGGCCGGTCTTACGATCACGAGTTCTCTTAAGGCATCGGGTACCGAGAATTTATTTGTAGAGAAGCTTCAGGGATATTATGCCAAGAGCGGGCTTTCGGAGCAGAAGCTTGGCTTTAGGCAGGAAGTGATGAATGCCATTCCTGTGATATCCGGAACTCTTACGAGCATTATCGTACTTGTTTTCGGAGGAGTGCTGGTCATCAGGGGAAGCATGACGGCAGGTATGTTGACGGCTTTTACTGCTTTGCTTTCTTCCTTTACACAGCCTGTGACACAGCTCGCGGCTTTCATTAAGAACCTTCAGTCGACCAAGGCTGACTTGTCCCGCGTCGATGATATTATGCGGTATAAGGAGGATGAAAAGTTCATTTCCTCTGAAAAGGAAATAATGAGGGAGAAGCTGATCGGGGATATAAAACTTGAAAAGGTTTCCTTCGGATATAATGTGCTGGAAGATCCGCTCATAGATGATTTTTCCTTTGACCTTTCCTGCGGCAGCTCTATTGCCTTCGTAGGGTCGTCGGGCTGCGGCAAGTCCACTGTGTCAAAGATATGCTCAGGACTATATTCTCCCTGGAGCGGCCGCATCCTTTATGACGGTATTCCTATTGACCGCATCCCTAATGAAGTTCTTGCTTCAAGTATCTCTACGGTAACCCAGAAGGTTTCACTCTTCAGCGGTACCATACGTGACAATCTCACCATGTGGAATAAATACATACCGGATAAGGATATCGTGCAGGCCTGTAAAGATGCCTGTATACATGATGTTATTACGAGCAAGCCGGAAGCTTATGGATACAGGCTCACGTCCGGAGGGGCCAATCTGTCGGGAGGTCAGAGGCAGCGCCTTGAGATAGCAAGGGCACTTGCGACCAATCCGAGCGTACTTATAATGGACGAAGCTACCAGTGCGCTGGATCCTTTAGTGGAGAAACAGATAATCGACAATATAAAGCGCAGGGGCTGTACATGCGTGATAGTTGCCCACCGCCTGTCCGCAATAAGGGACTGTGCTGAGATCATAGTAATGCAGCATGGAAAGATAGTGCAGAGGGGAACTCACGATGAGCTTAAGGAAATCGAAGGCCTGTACCAGAAGCTTATAAAGACGATGTAAAAATGGAAAAGATCAGATTAAGCGGCGGTAAATTTCATATCACAGAAGAGCAGGACAGGGTATATCTCGTAGAAAGCGGGCATGTCCTTGTCTATATCGTACCTGTAATGGGCGGGGACGGAGGCAGTTTCTTCGGGAGACGGCTGCTGCTTAAGGAGACTGCAGAAGGAGAGAAGCTCCCGTCTCTTTGTATTGATTCCGATCTGCTTGGCTCCTGGCGCTTCATGTTTGTGGCGATAGACCATGCTGAGCTTACGGAATCTTCTGATGCAGAGCCTGATGAGGCCCGATCAGTCTTTGCGGACAGCATAGGTGTCAGTATCAATGACAGGAATTCCTTTGATGGGGCGATGGTGGAGCGCTACAATCTGTCAGCCGTAAAGGAGGCGGGGTATATATTTGCCACAAAGCGGGCGGATAAGAATACACTTAAACAGTCTGCTGCGCTAATCCTCAATACATTGCGCTTGGATAACATGGATCAGACCAGCTTTGTCCCGTCAGGCAATCTGCTGTATGATGCGGTCGCCTGTATCTGCGCAAAGGAGCATATAGAGCTGGCGTCTTACGACAGGATCAGGCAGGCGTCAGGCAGAAAAATCACTCTTGATGATATTTCACGGATATCACATTTTACCACAAGGGAAGTAGTTCTTTCCGGAGACTGGTATAAGAAGGACAGCGGCGTGCTGCTTGCCTTCACCAGGGAGGACGGAAAGCCTGTTCCCTGCATACCGAAGGGACCGCGGCACTACGAATACCAGGACCCGTTAACGGGCGAGCGCAGAAAGATTGATGCGGCATTTGCCGAAGGTCTGGACACCAAAGGATATGCGTTTTACCGTCCTTTCCCTGATAAGCCCATCGGGAAGTATGACCTCTTCCTTTTCGGAATGCAGAAGGTATATAAGTCTGACATCATAAGGCTTGTAGCGCTGGCGTTTCTCGGTACAATGGTGGGATTGCTGATCCCCGCCCTTACACAGCAGGTCTATGATCTTTTTATCCCTTCCGGTGAGACGGGTGCGCTTATCTCTGTGGGATTAATGATACTTTGCTGCGCACTTGGCAATATAAGCTTTACGGTGGTTAAAAATCTGGCTGCCTTCAGGTCAATGAACACAATGAAATATGCGGCGCAGAATGCGGCACTGGACCGCCTCTTCAATCTGCCGCAGAGCTTCTTCAGGGATGGCGATGCGGCCAGACTGGCACAGCGTGTAATGGGAGTGGCAACGATATATGAGCTGCTGGCATCCAGCCTGATACAGACGGTATTGGCGGCTTTTTTTTCGATACTGTATCTTTTCAGGATGTTCAGTTTGTCAAAGGAAATGTCCGGTATGGCGATCATTCTGCTCATTATTACCGTTGCTGTCCTTACCTGGCTTGGATTAAGACAGATAAAGTATGAGAGAGAAAAGATGTTTTCCGATCTCGAAGCGCAGTCGTCCATTTTCCAGTTCATTACAGGTATCGAAAAGATCCGCGTCTCCGCCTCCGAGCAGCGCGCCATACAGCGGTACCTTGAGCACTTCACAAGATCACAGAAGATCAATGCCATAAAGGAGAGTATCACCAATCTTGTAAACGTCATTGCTGTCGTATCCCCCGGCGTTTTCTCGATTGTTTTCTTCAGCATGATGATCCGCGGCGGTTTTGATCTTTCTGTCGGAGAGTTTTCGGGATTTACTGCCTGCTTCAGCGCCGTTTCGGCGGCTGTCTTTGCTCTCGTTCAGAGCCTGCTCGTGATCAATATGATAAATCCGGTATATGAGCAGGTAAGGCCCATATTGGAGACATTGCCTGAGTCCTCAGACGAAACCGGATTGCCGGGAGAGCTGACCGGTGATCTGGAGGTGTCACATGTTACCTTCTCATACAGTGAAGAGGAGGAGCCTGTACTGCGCGATGTGAGTCTGCATATCAGGCCGGGTGAGAATGTAGCGATAGTAGGACCGTCAGGCAGCGGCAAGTCGACACTCCTTAAGCTTCTGCTTGGTTTTGAGAAACCGAAAACAGGTAAGATATTTTATGACAATACAGATATTGATTTTCTGGACAAGCGGGAACTCAGGAAAAAGTTTGGCGTAGTGCTGCAGGATGGCGGAATGGTGTCCGGAAGCATCTATGATAACATAAGGATCGGATCACCCGATGTCGATGTCAAACGCGCCGAGGAGGTCATAGAGGCGGTCGGGCTTAAGGAAGATATCGAAGAGATGCCTATGGGACTGCATACCGTATTATCGGAAGGCGCCGGGACAATTTCCGGAGGACAGAGCCAGAGGATACTGATCGCCAGGGCTCTTGCGGGCAGACCACGGATCATGTTTTTTGATGAGGCGACGAGCGCTCTCGATAATGTAACGCAGAATAAGATAGTAAGTACGCTGGAAAAGATTGAGGCCACCAAGGTGGTGATAGCTCATCGTATCAGCACCGTAAAACACTGCGACCGTATTATCGTACTGGACGGCGGACGCATCGTTGAGGAGGGTGATTTCGATACGCTGATGGAGAAGAGAGGCATCTTTTACAATCTGGCTTTAAGGCAGCTCTGATATTAATGAAAAGAAACAGACTGGAAAAACTGTATATATGTTTATGTCTGATGCTCCTGTTCACAGGGCTTTTTTTTTCGCCGGCATATGCTGCAGGCTCCGGAAAGAGCGGATCAGCGGGGAAGGCTTCCTCGGAAGAGGTAACTATTGTCATGGCCGGTGATATGCTGATGCATGATAAGGTGATAAGCTCCGGCCGGAATAAAGACGGGAGCTATGATTTTGATCCCATTTTCAGTCATGTTAAGGATGAGACAGTATCAGCCGATATTGCGATCGTCAATCAGGAGACCATACTCGGAGGAGAAGAGCTGAAATACAGCGGCTATCCTTCATTCAATTCACCGACCGAAGTAGGGGATGCCGAAGTGAAGGCGGGCTTCGATGTGATACTTCACGGGACGAATCATGCGCTTGACCGCAGGGCGAAAGGAATAGAAAACTGTCTTGATTTCTGGGAAAGGAAATACCCTGATATAGAAGTGCTCGGAATACATGACAGTGTGGAGGATCAGCAGGAGATATGTATCATAGATACCGGCGGGGCTGCTGACTCAAAAAGATCCGATGGGATCCGGATTGCGATCCTTAATTATACATATGGTACCAACGGCATTCAGATGCCGAAGGGCAAAGGATATCTGGTTGATTATCTTGCAAAGGATAAGGTGAAGGCGGATATAGCCAGGGCAGAGAAACTGGCTGATCTTACTATAGTATGTCCTCACTGGGGTACGGAATACAGTCTTGATATTTCAGCAGAGCAAAGGAAGTGGGCAGAGCTTTTCCTTGAATGCGGCGCAGATCTGTGCATCGGTACACATCCGCATGTGATTGAGCCTGTAGAGATTCTGAAGGATGACAAGGGACACGAAATGCCTGTATACTATTCCTTAGGTAATTTTGTAAATTATACCTCCGGCAGAGGTAAGGGTGTGATGAACCGGATGGTCGGAGGATTGGCAGAGGTGAAGATAGGACGCGACTCCAGCGGAAATGTCAAGGTTCTGGAGTATAAGGTCAGGCCGATCGTCTGCCATCTGTCTGAGGAAGAGATATCTGTTTATTTTCTGGAGGATTATTCGGAGGATCTCGCAGATAAAAATCTCATCCGCAGCCAGGATCCTGATTTTTCACTTGAAAACTGTGAGAAGCTTGTAAATAAAGTATGGGACAAAAAGCTGATCGGGACAGTGACGAAATGAGCTAAAAAGTCTGTTTTAATTCGCGGTCATTAGAGGAGGGAGACATACAATGAAAAAGAAGAGCAGGATCATATTGAGTTATATTCTTGTGTTTTCACTGCTTATCCTGTCGACATCCTGCGGGAAAAGCGCCGGAACGGCTGAGCCGGGAACTGAGGAGGCTTCGACCGGAACTGTAAGCGGGGAGTCAGCAGGTAAAGATAAAAAGGTGGCCGGTTCTTTGTTTTCTGCAGACGGGGACGATGAAGAGGATGAAGATAACGGCGGGGCAACTCTTACCGATGCATTATTCGTCCGGCCTGTTCTTATCGATGTTGCTCTTTTTTCCACGGATACTGATAAGGTGAAAGCGTCGGTTCCTGACTACACTATAGCCGGTGATATGAGCAATATAATGAACCGCGACAGGGTGTATATTGATCAGGAATGGGAGAAGAATCTTATCGATGACGGCTTCTTTGTCCTGGAAAGCGGAGGAGATGAATTCTTCGAGATCTATGAAAGCAACCGCTATGGCATGATACCCAGCTTTGTTACAGTGGATTCCCTGATGCACAGCTATCATCTGTACTTCATGTATCTTCAGAAAAAGACGGAAAAAGATCAGCTGTATGACAGACTTACAGAGCTTACGGACAGGATGCTTGAAGCGAGCATTAAGCAGAAGAAAAGCATGTCCCCGACCGGAGACTGGGAGGATGTGTGCGACAGGAATATAGCCTTTTTTGCAGTAGGGAAAGCCCTGCTGGATCCCTCTTTTGAGCCTTCAGACTATGACGGGATAGATGTGCATGCCATACAGATCATAGAGGATGAGCTGGAGCTTATTAATGAGGCGGGAGGCATCACGGAGTCGCCTCTTGCAGGCGGTGAGGAATACGAGGATTACAGCCAGTACAAGCCCAGAGGTTATTATGATACAGATGAAACTTTGAAGAAGTACTTCAAGGCAATGATGTGGTACGGCAGACGCAATTTCAAACAGGACAGCGAGTCGATGGATAAAAGCGCGATGCTGATCTCTGCTGCTATGGATGATAAATCATATGATCTCTGGTCATCCATATACTCTGTTACCTC
>CADCRB010000095.1 GCA_902803745.1 uncultured Lachnospiraceae bacterium | reverse complement strand
TTACATCTGGAATTGCATACCATAAATTGCCACTGTACAGATCTCGATATCGATTAGTGTCTTTGATGTATACCTTATCTGTAAACAGGAATGATTTATCAAATTTCTTTTTATCCGAAAATCCTCTTCCAAATATTGCCCTGTTTATGGTTCTCCATTTCTCAAGATCAACTCCGAACGTCACTCCGATCGCGTAATCAGGTATTCCGTGTTCTTTTTTGATTTCTTCAAAAAAACTATTAAATTGATACTCTTTATTTTCCATCATATAACACCCAACACCCTTCTCTATCGCGCCATTTGGATAAATTATTAATTATAGTTGAATAATTAACCGCACTGATTGTTTTCGTTTTTTTATATGTATCAATCCAGCTTTTTTCTATGCACACTATCACAAGTTTGTATTTATTATTTTTTAACAAGTCGTTAATTCCAGAACAAGTTTTCTGAAAATCCTGTCCCCTCAAGCTATCCGCTTTTTCCCTGATCTCTTTAGCAATCTTTATTGCGTCTCCACTTGATATCGGATCTGATTTTTTTTCGCAACAAATGCATATGCATACTTCAAATGGATTACCCTCTGTATATTTTTGATTAGGACCGGTCTTTGTGTTTACTTGAATCCCATCCATATCCACAGTCTTTTCGGTAAACGAAATGGTCTTGCCATTTAATTCTACACTTAGTCCATTTAGAATTTTATTTATCTCTTCCTTTATTATCCCCCTATCATAAATGGTCGGAATAGATACCGTTTTTTCAACTAACCACATATTAACTCCTTATCCTATATCAAAAAACACGTTCCCTCTGACCCTTATATCGCGGATATCGCCCATAATGGTACATTTATCATCCACCCCTGATCTATGAAGTCGTCACCGGAAATTCTTATGGCCAATCCCGGATCAAACTTGTTGCAAAAAGCCTTAAGGCTTTTTGATTTAAGACTGACTTCTGCCTTTACTTCTAACGGCACGATCTCCTCGCCTCTTTTATTAGAGTTCATTATAAGAAGAATTAGTGTTATTCATCGACACTTTTTCCGACGAATCCGTCATACTGACACATTTCAGTGTGTCAGCTTTTCTTTAAGCGCACTGATCTCCTCTGATGTCATGCCTCCACCGGTAAGATAAGCTTCAGCTCCGGATTCAAGATCTACAGATGAAATATCGGAATTTGCATCCGCTCCCGTCATGAAAGTAAGCATCGGTATAAGGTTATTGCTCAATATGGTATCATACTTCTCCTCATCAGATGAGCGGTCAATACCATAATAATTTTTGTAGGATTCCATATAATCTGCTGCGATCTCATCATAGGAGGCACCTGTAAGGCCTTCCAAAAGCGCGCATAGATATCCGGTCCTGTCTTTTCCCTCGATACAGTGGATGAGATACGGCCCCTCGCTTTTGATCATTCCGCGCAATGCCTTCACGATCCCTGCCCGATAATCCTCTGATTTGTAATCGACCTGAAGATCCACGGGTATCACTGCATTGCCTTCATAAAGAGATGCAAAATAAGGAGAATCAAAGTCGCCGGCGCTCATAAATCCGGCTATCTCCTCATCGCAATCGGCCAGATCCACGATCATACGCACGCCTGCTTCCTCAGCCAGATCATCGGAATAAGAAGCCCTGTTATGCTTATTATCACAGGGAGATGCCGAACGGTAGAGCAGATCCTTCTTCAGCTTCCCTGTATTTATGCATCTGAAATTTGCAAAGACCTCATCACTTTCATATTCACTTCTTTCGTCTGAATATGCGATATTAAGGGCTTCCTGTATATTAAGGTATTTACCGGCTTCATGAAGGGTGATCTCTGCTGTATCGCCCTCTGACAGGCCGGCTTCATCCCATAATGTCCCGTAATTGATCGCAGCCACAAGATCTGTGCCCAGAAATTCCAGGAGAAGAGGCTCACCCGCCGGATTATAGTAGCCTGTGTAATAAGGGATATCCTCAAGAGTATAGCCATTGGAGAACCTGATATCCACGCTGTCGCCATACTTAAATCCCAGCGCATTGAAATCATCCAATTCCATATCGATAAGGACATTTCCGAAGTCTCCGTCCTCTCTGACACCTGTCACCCCGGTACTTATCTTAGTGCCGTGAAGGGCGCAGGCCGACAGGAGCATCACAGTAAGTATCAGGATGACACTGACTCTCCCCAGCCCTTTCAAGTTAACTCTGCCACTTAAGATGCAATCTTTCATATCCTGTCTGTCTTCCCCGCTGCCTGATGTCATGAATTAGTCCACCCCTATACCGTTAATATCATCGGCGCAGAGGCTATATCCGCGTATACCTTACCCTGACTTTCTCGCCGCCAAGCTGCTTTCCGTTTTCATCCTTTTGAGAGAATGAGATAATGCCGGTTTTAATCTTATCGGATGATACACCAAAGAGCTTCATTATCACGTTTCTGTATTCTTCAAGCTGCGGGGCATATTTTTCCTCGAATGATCTGTGCATCACTTCCTCGGATACAAGATAATCATTATCCGACTTGTAATCTATTAAGGTGAAGCTGCCGTCCTTATTCTTAAGGATAAGATCAGCTGAGCCGTTATGCCACTCTTTCCTGCCGTCATTATCCACGCTGTAGGAGAAGGGAAACTCCGTATATGCAGTCTCGGCATTCTGAAGTACAGACCCCTCTCCTGTATCTTCCATTAGCCAGCCTATATATGACCTAGCACAGGCTATTATAAAGTTCACATATTTATCGTGCTCTGCAAGCTCGCCTTCTCCAAGCGAAGCCTCCAGGTTCATCACTGCACGTCTGGCGCAGTAGCTTACCAGCTTTTCGATATCCCTTGTCTTATCCTTCATCAAAGCATTTACGACAAGCTCCATCGTATTATGAAGCGCA
>CADCRB010000094.1 GCA_902803745.1 uncultured Lachnospiraceae bacterium | reverse complement strand
GCACTTTCTTAGTAACATAGCTGAGAAAAAACTACAAGCTGAAAATATCTTGCTCCGAAGAGCATAAATAGCAACCGCAAGAATCTGTAGATTTTTATCGTAATGCAGGCGGATACGACGCGAAAGAGACTAAAATGGTAAGAATATACGCTGACAGCACGAACGACCTGAGTGAAGAATATATCAGGGAAAACGACATAAGGATCATCCCGCTGTATATCACCCTCGGTGACAGGACCGGGAAGGACGGAGTGGATATTACGGCAGATGAGATCTTTAAATGGGCGGATGAGAATAAGGACGTGCCCTCTACCGCTGCGTTTTCACCGGCTGATGTCGCGGAGGTCCTGCAGGAAGCAAAGGATGCAGGAGATGATGTCGTCTTTGTGGGTATTTCAGGTGATTTCTCAGCAGTATGCCAGGCGGTGCGGATCGCTGCAGATGATATGGAGTATGGAGATCATATCGCAGTGATCGACTCCAGAAATCTGTCCACAGGCATAGGGCTTGTGATAATGGAGACTGTAAGGCTCCGCGATGAAGGAGCAGACATCAATACCATCAGGGAAAAGCTGCAAGAGACCATACCAAAGGTCCGGGCAAGCTTTGTGATAGATACTCTTGAATATCTTCACAGAGGCGGAAGGTGCTCCTCCGTGGCAAAGGTTTTTGCAGGCACCCTCAAGATCAAACCGAAGATCGTGGTAGAGGATGGCAGGATGAAGGTATCCCGCAAGTACAGGGGCAATCTTCAAGCGGTCTTATTAAAATATGCAAATGATATGGAAGAGGATCTTAAGCAGGCTGATCCGCGTAATGTCTATATCACCCATTCGGGAGTTGACAGCGCTATAGTAGATGAAGTCAGGGCTTATCTTGAATCCCTCGGACATTTTGAGAATATCATCGAAACCAGGGCAGGCGGCATCATATCCTGCCACTGCGGTCCGGGAACACTCGGCGTGCTCTTTGTAGACGGGCGGGACTGATCGCGGGGTTGACACCCTGCGAAGGAATAAGGAATAATACAATATAGAAAAGACATAGAATTGATTACAGTGAACGGAGGATAATAATGAGAAAAAGGATATGGCGCAGTCTTGCAGCTGCCGCTCTTACTGTCTGCCTTGTGGCCGGAGCAGCAGGCTGCGGAGCATCAAATGATGACGTAGAGGCTGATAGCTACGACGCAGAAGAAGAGGAATATTGGAACGAAGAGGAGGGCTATGAAGGGGAAAATTTCGAAGGCGGAGATGATGCTGAGACGCATGAAGTAGATTATGAAGAGGGCTCTGATCAGGAGGCTGCAGACAGTAATGATTATTATGTGGAGGAGATGGGCATTACCTTCCACATACCTGATAAGTACTATGAGACGACCGGAACCGTAGACTTCTATGGTATGGATGTGACCCAGGGAGAAGGCTATTTCTATGGTGAGATGGATTACACCGGGATCGACTGGGAGACCTATCAGCAGAAGCTTCAGGACGAGAACTTCACTGATGAGGATGCCGCAGAATTTGACAGTAAGACGGTACCGGTATTTGCCATTATGGGTGCTACAAGTGATAAGGCACCTGCTAAATTGATCGAGATCATTAATGCATATACTGAAAGTAATTTTTCCGAAAGCAACCTGAGCCTTATCACTGAAAAAGACGGTTTCTGTTTCTACAGATATGATGTCAATCCGCCTAAGAATTATGATAATCTCGATGGTGATTACAAGGCTGAGTACGATAGCCTGGTTTCATTAAATGATGAGCTTCTGCAGGGCGCGGATTATTCCAGACCTTTGACCGCATTTGAGCAGATGGTGGGTAATAAGATATCCTTTACCACCACGGATATAGACGGCAATACTATTTCCAGCGAAGATATCTTCAGCCAGCATGAGATAACAATGGTAAATGTATGGGCTACCTGGTGCGGATGGTGTGTAGGAGAGCTCGGTGAGCTTGAGCAGATAAACAAAGATCTGGCCTCCAATGACTGCGCTATAGTCGGTCTTTGCGGAGATGCAAATGATGCTGCCACTATCTCTGAGGCGAAGTCCATCCTTGCTGATAACGGAGTGACTTATCTTAATATATGCCCGTTTGATGGCTGGGAAGAAACCTTTGAGATGTCAGGCTGGCCTACATCCTTCTTCGTCGACAGGAACGGAAATATGGTCACCACTCCTATATCCGGAGCAAAGGTAGATGAGTACAAGTCCCATATTCTGGACGCGCTGGACGGCAAAGCTCCTGCACCCGTCAGCCAGAAGAATTCCTATGAAAGCAATGATAACTTCTACAGGATAATAGTGGCGGACAATACCTCTGCACCGGTAGAGGGAGCAATGGTACAGTTCTGTACCGCCGATACCTGCAAGATGGGGATGACAGACAGTAACGGCACGGTTACATTCGATGATCCTCCGGGAGAATATGAAGTGCATGTCCGTAAGCTGCCGGATGGCTATAATGAAAACAACAATACTTATAAAACAGAGTCATATTACAGCGATATGGTAATAACTGTGGAGAAGAAGTAAAGCATGAATAAGAACAGGATCCTTTTGATAATACAGGCAGTTTTCTGCATTTTAAGCGCGCTTGTCCTTATAGCCGCGGATCTTTCGATCTATATTCAGGGCCTTGCCCTTAAGGAGGATGATCCGATGGCAGCCATCTACAGCGTGGAGGCTGTGGCAGAGAAGGCGGTATTTGTAGTCCCGGTTCTTCTCGCCGCAGTGATCGTCACGATCATATGCTCTATCCTCGGGGCAAAGGACAAAAGCGCTGACAAGCCTGCAGGCGGCATCGATATAAAGAAGAATACTGCGGAGGGACGGCTTTCTCCTTCTGCAACGGCAATTGTCAGAGGGATAGTGCTTGCTGCTGCGGTCATCTGCATCATTGCAGGGATCTTAAACGGCAGCATGCAGGACGTATTGATAAAAGCAACAAAAATATGTACGGAGTGTATCGGACTTGGATAACGAAGCAAAGATCAGACAATCATGGTGGGAAATGCACAGGCCCACAAAGCGAAGGATCATTCAGCTGTACAGCGCCCTGCTTTACAACGCTCATCTGAGAGGATTTGTAAGGGGAGAAATATTTACCGGAAACTCAAAAGCGGTATGTGTCCCGGGCTTTAACTGCTACTCCTGTCCGGGGGCTGTGGGAGCCTGTCCGCTTGGCTCGATACAGAATGCCCTGGGATCGCTTAATAAGCATATCGGATTTTATGTGCTCGGCATTATCCTTTTATACGGCATGCTTTTAGGGCGGACGATCTGCGGCTGGCTTTGTCCTCTGGGACTTATACAGGAGCTTCTGCATAAGATACCTACGCCGAAGATAAAGAAGAGCCGCATTACCAGAGGCCTGACCTATCTTAAATATGTGATCCTCGTGATCTTTGTGATGATCATACCGATCTACTACGGGATACTGCAGGGCATCCCCGTTCCGGGATTCTGTAAATATATCTGCCCTGCAGGTACCTTCGAGGGTGCCATGGGCATGCTTCCCAAGAATCCTGCATGGTTTTCGATGCTGGGTCCGATATTCACCAGGAAGTTCGTCATCATGGTACTGGTGGGACTTGCCTGTATTTTCTGTTACAGGGCTTTTTGCAGATTCCTCTGCCCTCTCGGAGCGATCTATGGAATGTTCAACAGGCTTGCCATTATCGGTGTAAAGCTTGATACGGGTCTTTGTAATAACTGCGGCGCCTGCGTAAGAAACTGCAAGATGGATGTAAAGCAGGTGGGTGACCATGAGTGCATTCACTGCGCTAAATGCGTGGCGGTATGCAGACAGGGAGCGCTGTCATTTAAGGCAGGCGGTAAGACCCTGATACATCCTGAGGGAAAAGGAGCAGAGAGCGAGGCAGGAAAGGAAGCGGGCAAGAGTCTTTGGATCATATGCTCGGTAATAGCAGTGATCCTGCTTGCAGGTGTCATCATATGGACAAACTTCATGGATCCTACGGTAAAGGCAGAGGCCGCGGAGTCTGAAGAGGAATACTATGATGAGGAAAGCTGGGATCCTGAAGCTGAAGGCCTTGAAGCTTATGAGGATGAGTACGGGAACATCTATTACTTTGATGAAGACGGAAACGCATATTATAAGGATGACGACGGCATTGTATACTATGTCACTGATGACGGAGAGTATATAGAGATTTCGTCAGGATATGATACAGAGAGTTCGGAGGCAGACGCTGAAGGAGGAGGGGAGTCCTATGCAGAGGAAAGTGACGCTCCCGTGGGCTACGAAGTAGGAAATAAGCTTCAGGATTTTGATACAGCCTGTCTTGACGGCAGCAGCTTCAGCCTTGCTGACTGCAGGGGCAAGGTAGTATTCATCAATCTCTGGGCGACCTATTGCGGACCCTGCGTAAAGGAGCTTCCCCACTTCGTGGATCTCTATCATGAGCATGGGGATGACATAGCAGTCCTGGCAGTGCATGCCAATATGACTACTGAGGATGTAAATGAGTATCTACAGGATAAGGGATGGGATATACAGTTTGCCATAGATGATGATAATGAGAGCATCTTCAAGATCGTAAACGGATCCCTCGCCCTCCCTCAGACTATCGTCCTCAACAGGAAGGGAGAGGTGGTCTATAACAAAGTAGGATCCGTGACGGAAGAAATGCTGCAGCAGCTTTACGATGAAGCTGCCGCGCAGTAGCCTTATTTCCCTTTTGCGTGTGGTATCATAAACTATAGTCATAGTATTTGCCGGGCTCCATATCTTTTTCGGGAGCCCGGTATTCATTTGCATCATAGCCTCCGCCATAGTTTTGAAGATCCGTATATCCGAAGGTGATGAGCTTTGATGTAGTAATAATGCCGGTCAATCTGTTATAATATTCGTAAATGTTTTTTATTACTGAATATTAATGCTCTCCGGGGCAAAGATAATTTCAGCCTGCCCCGTCGAGCCCTCAAAAATTCCTTCTGACAGATCAAATGCCGGCATATCAACTCTTCGGATCATAATTGAGGATGAGACAGCTAATGAGGGGAGAGGAAGAAAGGAGAATAAGGAATGTTTGCGATCGAAAAGAGCTGGGAAGGAGATACCGTAACATTGAAGATAACGGGTATCCTGAATACCAAAACTTCGCCGGAGCTTTCCAAGGAGCTGGATGAACTTGAAAAGGAGTATAAGACATTGATCTTTGACTTCTCGGAGCTTAAATATCTTACAAGCGCGGGACTGAGGATCCTGCTGCAGGCAGAGCAGTATGCAGAGGATAACGACAGGCAGGTGATAGTAAGGCACATTTCTCAGGATATCCTGGATATCTTTACCCAGAACGGTTTTATTGATGTTCTGACTATCGAGTAGAACAGGAGGCAGTTTTGGAAACAGTAGAGCTTACACAGGATAATATGTCTGAATATACCGGTTTTTTCGGAGAAGACATGGCCGAAAACATCGGAAGGATCTATTATTGCGGACTGGCAGTAAATGACGGAGAGGATACAAAAGCCGGACTCATCTGGGAGTACAGGAACCTTGACATAAAGGATGAAAGCGAAGGCCATATCGTTTTTTTCAGGACAATGGATGCTGAGGCTGCAGACATTATTTTCACGGAATATCATAAAATGGCGGCGCAAAACGGGGTCAGGAAAACTACCTTTGTCATACCCATAAAGGACAGTAAACTGGAAAAGGAAGTCCTGAAAAAAGAAGGATTTACCGTAAGGCTTACCGAGAGCGACCAGATCATCGTAAAGCTCTCGGAGCTTTCAGCAATGCCTCTTATGGAGAAGAGAAAGATACCTGAAGGCATAAAGCCGCTTGAAGAGATCACGGTCAGAAAATTCAGAAATGGGATAGACCGCTCCGTGAGATCGGGACACAAGGGAGTATGCGAGGATCTCGAAGCTCTGACGCTGGGGTGGTTTAATCAGGAGGTATCATGCTGCTATGAAAAGGACGACAAGGTCAAAGCCATGCTGCTCTTCCACAAGCTTCCGTCAGAGATCATTTCGATACAGCTGATGGTATGCATGGATCAGGACTTCGGCAGGATACTTCCGGGTCTTATGAGAAAATTTGTTATCACGTGCGAGGAATTATATCCTCCCGATACCAGGATATTATTGAACCGTCACGACGAAGCGTCCTTCGCGCTGTCTGAAAAGCTGCTGCCGAGGGGCTTTGGTATACCGGTCTATGCAGGAAGCAGGGAAGAAAAAGTCCGGTAAAGGGCATCGGAGATCAACAGGCTGCGGTAAATAAAGAACAGAGAAAAATAATGCATATTATGTGCTGAAAGGGGGAGCAATGAAAAAATTTATCTTAAAGGGAGAGATCCTGGATTCATTCTTATTTATGGATCTGTATGAACGGACGGATAAGCTGGGGCTCCGCGGAAGCTT
>CADCRB010000093.1 GCA_902803745.1 uncultured Lachnospiraceae bacterium | reverse complement strand
TGATCGTATCCGGCGCGAGAGCTATGGTGGTAGAAGACAATATGACAAACCTTATGGTAGCTGAGAGGCTACTTACGAGGATGGGATTTGAGGTTTCTACGGCCAACAGCGGAGGGAGCGCCGTCAGTCTTGCCAAGGTTATGCATTTTGACATACTTTTCATTGACTACATGATGACCGGAATGAACGGTATAGATACCCTCAGGGCAATAAGGAAGATGGATTCCGGCTGGACAGCCGGTGTACCCTGCATAGTCCTTACAGCCGATGCCCACGAGGGAGCTAAGCAGATGCTGATAAATGCAGGATTCGATGATTATCTTGCAAAGCCCATAGATATGGGAGAGATGGAATATATGGTCAGGAAGTATTTACCCGGGGAGCTGCTTATCTGATGGAATGGATCAAAAATAAAATTATAACTGATTTTTATTTTGATGATAAGATCGATCTTAAGGTAAGGATGCTGAGACTTATCGGCTTTTACACCATAGCTGCGATCATCTTTTCTATCCCCTGTATTCTGATCGCGCGTTATTCATTGTCGGCTTATGTGGTATGTTTTGCGTCAATTCTTCTGCTTTCAGTGGTCTACGCGCTTTTTGTCCTGTACAGGGATGTAGCACTGATCTCTGTTTTATTCTGCTATATTCTAAATATTATTGTTATTCCGCTGTTTTTTGTGTACGTCGGCGGGATATACGGCGGAATGGAGTTTCTCTTCCTTTGCGGTATAGTGGATGCGGTATTTCTGCTGGACGGTCCCGTAAGGTTAGTATCGGAGGCGGTATTTATTATCTGGTATGTCCTCATAGTGATCTATACGGGAGCATATCCTGACATCATACATAATAAGCCTGAGGGGTTCGTGACGGTTTTCAGCATGGCGATGTGCATTATTTTCAGTACTCTTATACTTCTTCTCCTGATGGATTATGAGAGATACCTGCTGCAGGCAAAGCAAAAGGGTATTGATGAGGCGATAAAGCAGAGCATCCAGAGCGCAGAGACCAAAAGCCGCTTTCTTTCAAACGTATCCCATGAGCTCCGTACTCCGATGAATGCGGTGATAGGTATGAGCGGGATCATTCAGAATTCCGACGTTGACGGTGCATTGACTGAGGAGATATCCATTATCACCCATAATGCGAGAGATCTGCTGTCCACGATAAACAGCATATTGGATTATTCAAGACTTGAGTCGGAAAAGCTCACTCTTTCCTATGACCAGTTTGAGTTTGACACTATGATGAGAGAGATAGTTTCAGAGGCTTCCATACGGTCGGAGGAAAAGGGCATTGATCTTTTCATTGATATAGATCCTGACAGTCCGAACGTTCTCTATGGAGATCATATCCAGCTGGAAATGATACTTCAGGATCTGATAAGTGATGCGATAGATTCTGTATCTGACGGAAGGGTGCATTTCAGGATAAGAGGCGTCTTTTCGACGGACAAGAGCAGGGCAAGGTTTACCGCGGAAATATCAGATACCGGAGCAGGGATATCTGATGAGGATCTGAAGAATATATACTCCAGCTATGAGACCTATGATTCCAGACAGGACAGCAGGATAAAGAGACTGGGGCTTAAATATTCCGTATTCCGCGGGATACTCCGTCTTATGAACGGTGACTTTGAGATCAGAAGCCTGAAGGATGTCGGAACGACTGTTATTGTTTCTATTGAAGTCTTTACGGTTGAGCGGATGATCTTTGCTGACAAGTCCTTTACAGCCGGAAAGAGAGTCCTTCTGTATGCATATGGTGAGAAAGGTTCTATGTACCTGGAGGAAGCCTTTGCGCCCTTCGGTGTGCTTCTGGAGGTGGCCTATTTCCCTGATGTATTTGCAAAGATGTATTCGGAGGGCATCTTCAAATATATCTTCCTGTCGGAAGAGGGCTTTGAGGATGTAGTGGATATGATAAAGGAGCAGGACAGAGAAAAGGTCTTTGTCATCACCGACAGGATGGGAACTCCTGCTGACTTTGATAATCTAAAGATAGTAAGGCGTCCTTTGTCTTCGCTCAACCTTGCGGATATCTTCTTTGAGAGATGGGAAGAGATGGACTACACGGGCATCAAATCCGGCGACGGATTTATCGCTCCCGATGCCAGGGTACTGGTGGTGGATGATAATATGGTCAATCTTAAGGTCGCAGAGTCCCTGCTGCTGAAATACAAGGTGAACGTCAGAATATGCGAGAGCGGATTTGCGGCGATAGAGATGCTCAAGAATGAAAGCTTTGATATTGTGCTTATGGATCAGGTAATGCCCGGAATGGACGGATTTGAGGCAATAAAGCTTATCAGGAGCAGTCTTGTCATAAGAGGCGCGAGACGGATGCCCATTGTCTGCATGACCGCTGATTCGGGCGGTGACATAAGGGAGAAAGTTCTGGCAGGCGGATTCAATGATTATCTTTCAAAACCCGTGAAAGAGAAGGAGCTTGAGAGGGTGCTTCTTGAATATCTGCCGGATGACAAGATAATAATGTCCGAGCAGGAGGCAGAATGAGGCTTAATAAATACCTTGCCAGATATGCCGGAGTATCAAGGCGTGAGGCCGACAGGCTTATAGAGGCAGGCAGGGTGAAGGTTGACGGAGAGCAGGCATCACTCGGTATGACAATAGATGAGGAAAAGACTGAGGTCATAGTCGGAGATAAGGTGGTGGTGCCGGACAGGACCAGACGTTATTATGCTGTATATAAGCCGGTGGGATATATCTCCTCCACAGTCAGACAGACACCCGAAGACAGGCTTGTGACAGAACTTGTTTCAGGCAGCGACGGCAGGCGTCTTTTCCCTGTGGGACGTCTCGACAAGGATTCGGAAGGACTGATGATACTCACCGATGACGGTGAGCTGATGGATAAGGTCCTGCGCTCCAGGTACGGCCATGAAAAGGAATATCTGGTAAAGCTCGACACGCCGATAACGGACGATATGATACAAGAGATCTCCGGCGGGGGCCTTGATATCGGAGAAGCCAGACCGACTAAAGCCTGCAAGATAAAAAGGGTCACTTCAGATGAGGTTTTCATCATCCTGTCTGAGGGGATGAACCGGGAGATCAGACGGATATTTGAAAAATATGATACAGAGGTAAAGTCTCTATGCAGGGTCAGATTTATGGATATAACCCTGGATGGTCTTAAGCCGGGGCAAAGCAGACCGCTGACTGATGAAGAGACTGAGCGGATGAAAAAGAAGGCTTTCAGATGACGGAAGAAGAGATAAGAAAAAGCTATAAAGAGCTGTCTGATAAGATACGCTATCATATGGATCGTTATTACAATGATGATGCGCCTGAGATAGAGGATGCAGAGTATGATGCCCTGATGCGTGAGCTTAAGACGATGGAGCGGGAGCATCCTTATCTTGTGACCGGGGATTCTCCAAGCCGTATCATCGGTGGGAAGACAAAGAGAACAGCCGGTATTAATGTAGAGCATGACGTGCCTATGCTATCCATTGAAGACGTATTTTCAAAGGAGGAGGTGCTCTCCTGGGTACATGAGGTCCGCGCCCTGCATCCGGATGCTTCTTTTTCCGTGGAGCATAAGATAGACGGTCTGTCAATGAGCATCAGATATTCAGCCGGCAGGCTGACGCTTGCAGAGACCAGAGGAGACGGACATATCGGTGAAGATGTGACGGCAAATGCCCTTGTGATACCCGATGTGGCATCGTCTCTTAAAGGGATAGACAGTGATATTGAGCTCCGCGGCGAGGTATATATGTCCCATGAGGACTTTGACAGGGTAAATGAGAAGATGGAGCTTTCCGGAAGGAAACCCTTTGCAAATCCGAGAAACTGCGCGGCAGGGACGTTAAGGCAGCTGGATTCTGCCGTTGTATCCGAGAGGGGACTGTCAATGTTTATATTCAATGTGCAGAGAGCCTCGGATTCTGCTTTTATGATATCGCATCATGAGGCTCTGAATAAGCTTGCCTCGGCAGGAGTTAAGGTGGTCCCTTCGATCCTTTGCAGCAGTGATGAGGAAATACTGAATGCCATAGACAGCATCGGTGAGAAGAGGGGCGAATATCCTTATGACATAGACGGTGCTGTGATAAAGATAGACAATATAGCCTACAGGGATGATTTTCCTGCAGGCAGCAAGTACAGTGCCGGGCATATTGCTTACAAATATCCTCCTGAGGAAAAGGAGACAGTGATAAGGGATATAGAGCTGTCAGTCGGAATGACCGGACGGATAAATCCTACCGCGGTATTTGAACCGGTGCGTCTTTGCGGGACTACTGTGTCGAGGGCAACTCTCCACAATCAGGATTTTATTTCCGACCTTGGCATAGGGATAGGCAGGACAGTGATCGTGTATAAGTCCGGAGAGATCATACCCCGGATCAAGGCTGTCGTTGCCGAAAAGAATCCGGCAGGGTCTGAGGTATATCAGATACCCCATATCTGTCCTGTATGCGGCCATGAGGCTTTAAGGGAAGAGGATACCGCGGATATCAGATGCACTAATCCGGCCTGCAAGGCAAAGCTTACAAAGCGGATAATCAATTTTGTAAGCCGTGATGCCTATGATATAAAGGGCTTCGGGGATGAGTACATCAAAGCTCTGACAGAGAGAAAATATATATCTGATATAGCTGACATCTTCAGACTTAATCAGAGAAGGGACGAGCTTGTATCCGATGGGATCATAGGCAAGGAGAAGAATACGGACAAGCTTCTGGGACTCATAGAGGCATCAAAGCAGAACCCTCCTGAAAGGCTCCTGTGCGGTCTTTCCGTGCCCAATGTAGGACGAACCTCAGCAAGGACCATAATGCGCCATTTCGGGTCATTTGAGGCCCTTATGGGGGCATCGGTGGAGGAGCTTAAGGCAGTACCCGATGTAGGGGAGATAACAGCCGTTGCTATTTATGAGTTTTTTCATGATGAAAGCATCGTGAGACTGATGGATGATCTCAGCGCGCTCGGATTGAATATGAAAGCTGAGAAGGAGGAATCAGCGGGGGATGCTTTCGCAGGAAGGACCTATGTGATCACGGGGGATCTTATCAGTTTTGCAAACCGCGGAGAGCTTGTCAGCTTTATTGAGGCAAGGGGCGGCAAGGTTGCAGGCTCCGTATCTAAAAAGACCTACGCGCTGATCAATAATGATGTTAATTCCGTCTCCGGAAAGAATAAAAAAGCAAAAGAGCTTGGAGTACCTGTGATCTCCGAGGCAGATCTTTTGAGCGAGGCCGGCGTATGAGGAGACTGACAGAGTCATTAAACATGTATCTTCTCGATTATCTTATCGTGCCTGTATGGGCGGTTTTCTCTGTGCTTGGAAATATGCAGTCCGGAAAGATCATGGTTCCAATAACTCTTGTTTTTATTGCTGTGAATTATATGAGCACCAGGAATTCCGCAAAGCTTTTTCTTCTCAATATCAATCTTGCGACAGCAAGCATCGCGGGTATCATCCTCAATACATTTCTGTATATCAGGTTTGTATATGCAGATCCGCTGATAATAACAAATATGGTAAGTCTTATCTTCCTCTATACTTTTTATATCACCTTTGCGAGCATTATCTGTCTACTGCTCAAGGCATTAATGCACAGGCGCAATATGAGGATAATAAGCCGGATGGCAGAAGGTGCCTATGATGCCGAGGATGATGATGAAGAAGATGAGTACTATGATGAAGACGAAGAGGATGAGGACGAAGAGGATGAAGAGGATGAAGATGATGAAGATGATGAAGAGGGAACGGGCTTTTTAACTTCGATATCTAATCTTCTTAAAAGCCGTGGAGAGCAGGAAAACCCTGCTGAAAAGGAAGATGAGGAGGATGAAGAGGATGACGGATATGAAAAGCCTGACGGACCTAAATTCAGAGTGGTAAAGAAGTAGTATAGTAACACGTGTTGTGCAGAAATCAGGAGGTAAACATGGAAGAGAAAAATGAAATGAATAATGCTCAGACGGAGAAAACTCAGGGGGATAAGCAGGAGGGTCTTGAGGAGCTTCTGAGGCAGATACTCGAAGCTGATAAAAAAGAAGTCAGATATGCCAAGCTTGCGGCATTATTTTCTTTCGGTCTGTTTGTGATACTTTTGATCGTAGCTGCTATCCTGGTGCCCAAGGTAGTATCTACACTGGCGACAGTCAATTCCACTATCATTACGGCCGGACAGACTATCGAGAATGCTAACGGGACCATAGAGCAGGCTAACGGCGCCATAGAAGGCATTAACGAGATGACAAGCTCCATCACCGGGACCTCGGAAAATATGAACACCATGCTTACCGATAACTCCCAGTCTCTTACTGATGCTGTAGAGAAGATGAACAATATTGATTTTGAGGGCTTGAATAAGGCCATACAGGATCTTCAGGATGCTGTAGGACCCTTTGCAAACCTTATGAAGAAGTTTAAGTGACAGGCTCCAGAAGCTGCGTGGTATCGCAGCAGAGTGCTTTGGAAAGGGCAGCGACCTTATCTGCCGCGGCACGGTTTATATCCTTGGCACCGGTCTCATATTGCTGAAGAGTCCTTATATTGACACCTGAGCAGGCGGCGAGTTCTTTCTGTGAAAGACTCAGCCGCTTTCTTCTTGTCTGGAGTCTGGAAGCACTGGGCTGCCTTTCATAAAGCATTTTATCAATAATATCAAACGTTTCTTTTGTAGACTCTTCCTCAGGATCTTCTGATAAAGACCTGAAACGGCTGAACGGGATGTATGATATCACGTCTTCGAAAGTCAGACCCCGCTCCCTAAGATATGACGCCAGAAGATAACCTGAACGGTAGGCGGGATCTTCTCTGTCAAGGGTTAAGCGGGAAGGAAATTCTGTACTATATAGGCCGCAGGCTTCCATCACTTTGCGGCAAAGCTCGATGCCTGACAGACCGTATATTACTTCGGGATCACCTGATTCGAAGCGGCCTGCATATCCACTGACTGTAAACATATGCAAAAAGCTGTCAACGGATAGATCCGGGACGGATCCTTCAATACAGGCAGTAAGCTCTCCTAAAAGATCATATTCACGGCAGAGCAGATGACCGGGACAGGGCTTTTTTAACCTTTTGGAGTAATATAGTCCTTCGACGTTCTCAGTCTCGATATATGTAAGACTTGAAATGGCTTTCGGTGTCCTCAGCAATACCTGATCTCCCGGATCATCATTCTGGATGCTCTTGATCAGCTGCTCAAGCGTGATCCTGTCTTCAATAAAAGCCATAACAGTAGAGAAATTAATGTTGTCGGCGCGGTAACCTATTATGATATCGGCATCATCCAGATCGGGAAGATGATCCTTGATAATCCGGTCTGCCTTCTCAGCCGAAGAAGAGGAGAGGCATATCATTCTGTTTGAAAGGATGAGAGCTATCCAGCTCCGGATATCATATGACCAGTTTGAGAGATCCAGAAGCTTCAGATCTTCGGTATCGATCTCAAAAATATTGAGAAAACCACCGTTTTTATCGGCTGCAGCCCACTCTCTTGCAAGCTCTTCGCTCCAGGTGGCGTAGAAGCCCTCTCCAAAGTCCGAATTCCCGTTATTTTGATCGCATATCGGCATAGAGACGATTTTTTTTGATCCGTGATATATTCTCATATATGAATTCAAACGCTCCTTATACTTCTATAGAAGTAGTTTTGTAGATTATACTTCTACAGAAGTATAATGTCAAGTAACGATCAATGCTCTTATCACTGCTTTGATATTTCAGCTTTTATTGTATTATGGTATGATTTATCCGTTTGAGAAGATATTAGGATCAGGGGTGTTTAATTGCTTCACGTAATCGAAGGACCTGCCGGGAGCGGGAAGACTACAAAGGCATATGAGCTCCTTTTAGAGGGGGCAGCGCGCAACAAGGATAAAAACTATATCCTTGTGATACCCGAGCAGTCCTCGATATCTGCGCAAAAGGATATCATCGATAAAAGCCCCAATAACGGGATACTGAATATAGATATATTAAGCTTTAACCGCCTTGCCCACAGGATATTTGAGGCCGCCGGAGGAGAGGCCTGCGAACTGATCGATGACTCCGGGAAGAACCTTATCATCCGACATATAGCAGATGATATTATTGATGAGCTCTCAGTGATCAGGGGTGAGCTGAAGAAGAGCGGATATGTGGCAGAGATACGTTCCGTGATCTCGGAATTAATGCAGTATGGCATAGGTCCGGACGATATTCCTGAAATAGCTGAGCACACAGCCGCTTCTTCACCATATCTTTCCAGAAAGCTAAAGGATGTGGCTTTGATATACAGGAAATTCAGGGAATATATGGGCAATGAATTCATGACCCGTGAGGAACTTCTGGTCAAAGCCTCTGCCGAGGTTAAAAAAGCTGCTTTTCTTAATGATTCTGTTCTGATATTTGATTCCTTTACAGGCTTTACGCCGGTCCAGTATATGTTTATGGAGGCGCTGCTCACAAGATGCAGGGATATCTACGTATGCCTTACAAGATCTGATACTGACAGGGGAAATCTGTTTTCACTCGGAGATACATCCAGGGAAAGACTGGAGTCGATAGCTGAGAGGCATGGGGGCATTGACGAGATAAGGCTTGCGGGAGACAGGAGACATAAGACAACATCTGATATTAATGCTGTCGGCACTGATATTTTCAGCCTTGCCCGGACTGACAGGGAAGACCGCGACGGTTCTGTGCTTTTCCATACAGCGGATGATCCATATGAAGAGGTCAGGTTCGTCCTGCAGGGCATTGCGGATCTGGTGAGGGATAAGGGTTTTCATTACAGAGACTGCGGGATCCTTATG
>CADCRB010000092.1 GCA_902803745.1 uncultured Lachnospiraceae bacterium | reverse complement strand
AAGTTCGTTCTCCAAAATAAAAATCCTCCTTGATCATTTATAATACCATTTATCTTCATCAGCAGTAAAACAAGTGCATCTTGTATGGTGACAATCACTATTGGCGCTTTAATCATATAATTAAAGAGCGTAAGAAAACTTACGCTCTTTTATGTCAGATTACAGGCAAAACAGCTACTCTATATCGAGGATCGAACTGAAGCCAGTCTCATCAAAAATATCCAATACTGTTTCGTTCGCATTCCTCACCAGCAGGCTGCCCTGGTCCTCCATGATCTGCTGGGCTTTGAGAAACTCTCTTAATCCGGCTGAGGACGTATAATCCATATCCTTAAGGTCGAAGATAAGTCTGGTAACACCGTCCAAACCGTTATCTATTACCTTTCCGAGCTCAGGAGCTGTGAATGTATCGATTTTTCCTTCAATCTCAATGGTAAGGGTAGCCCCCTCCCTTTTCTGTCTGATCTCCATATCAATTCTCTCCTTTCACTTCTCTGGATCAATTATAACATAATATGCCTTCCTTAATACCCCATTATCTTCCGGATCTTTTTGACGGAAGATATGAAGGCGTCGATGTCCTCTTCATCATTGTATAGATAGAGGGATGCACGGGCTGTATTGCCGACCTTAAGATAATCCATCAGAGGCTGTGCACAGTGATGCCCTGCCCTGATATCGACCTTGTCTGCATCCAGGATCGAGGCAATGTCATGCGGATGCACTCCGTCTATCGTAAATGAAACGATCCCTGAATGCTTTGCGGGATCGGGCGATCCGTAGATATGCATATAGGGAAGCTTTGAAAACTCTTCAAAGATCTTTGCCGTTAGCTCGTCCTCGATCCTTCTTATCTGATCGAAACCGACTCCTGAAAGATATTCTATTGCAGCCTTAAGTCCATATGCTCCGGCGGGATTGACTGTGCCGGCTTCGAATTTGTGCGGAAGCTCAGCCCAGGTCGCACCGTCAAGGCGCACGTATTCTATCATTTCACCGCCTGTAAGGAAAGGCGGCATCTTTTCCAGGAGCTCTCTTTTTCCATACAGCACTCCTATACCGAAGGGCGCCATCAGCTTGTGTCCGGAAAAAGCAAGGAAATCGGCGTCGAGTTCTCTTACATCGACCTTCATATGAGGGACAGACTGGGCTGCATCTACGACTATCACTCCGCCGTTCCTGTGTACCCTGTCCGCAAGCTCCCGTACGGGATTGACACAGCCGAGCACATTTGAAACCTGCGCTATAGCTATAAGCCTGCATCTATCAGTGATCTTGCGGTCAATCTCTTCTTTTGAGAAGGTACCGTCTTCTTCGGGCTCAAGATATATCATCTTAGCTCCTGTGCGCTCTGCCACCATCTGCCAGGGGAGCATATTTGAATGATGCTCCATGACCGTGGTCACTATCTCATCTCCTTCGTGTATGAAATGAAGTCCCCAGCTGTATGCCACAAGATTAAGAGACTCTGTGGTATTCCTTGTAAATATTATCTCCGCATCTTCCTGGGCATTAATGAAATCCTTCACGCAGCTTCTGGCATCCGAGTAGGCGTCTGTAGCTGCCATGGAGAGCTCATAGAGTCCCCGCAGGGGATTGGCGTTCATATTCTCATAGAAATATCTCTCCGCTTCGATCACTGATGCAGGTCTCTGGGCAGTAGCTGCTGAGTCGAGATATACACAGGGTTTATTCTGAAAGACAGGGAAATCTTTTTTGTATTGATTCATTTGAAAGCTTCCTCCATAAAATACTGTATCCTTCCGTGAGTCTGCTCATCCTTTATCAGATTTCTGACCGAATTGAGCTTTGCCCTGGTGACAAGAAGCTCAGCCTCATGTCTGTCAAGTCCTCTGCTTAGCATATAATAAAGCATCTCCTGTGAAAGCCTGCCTATGGATGCTCCATGCTCTCCCTCTACATCCTCCTCGTCACAGAGTATGACGGGAAGAGTCCTGTTGACCACGTCCTTTGACAGCAGGAGCACATCCTCCAGCTCATGACCGCAGGCTCCCTTAGCTCCTCGGATAAGGTCGATCGTGCCGCGGAAATTCTTCTTTGCCCCATCCTTCAGGGCACCCTTTACCATTAGCTCCGATGCGGATCTTCTTCCATGGTGCGCTATATGATAATTCATATCCAGAGTCTTTCCTTTATGGCAGAGATAGCCCATATTTCCGTTATATACGGATCTGTATCCTGCAAGATCCACTGCTACTCCTGTGTAATCCCTGCCGCTGCCAAGACTCAGCTGTGTAAGATCAAAATGACCATGCTCCTCCACCTTCACTCCTGTATCATCAAGGCAAAGATAATCAGAGCCCAGAAGATTGACTTTTACAAGATGCACGCTGGCGCCCTCACCCACATGCACTCTGGTCTGCACGCCGAAAAAGCCCTTAGCGTCAGACCTTGACGATGAATAGTCCATTATCACCGTTATGCTGCTGCCTCTTTGGGCGATTATCTCCACACGGTCAGCATTATAATCACCGTTCTCCATCAGATATCTGATATTTACCGGATCTATGACCTGGCGTCCCTCGCGGGCATGTACCATCAATACATCCTTGCTGGCATCGAGGAAGAAGCTGTCCGCCTCTTCACCCATTCCGCACTTGATTGATTTTATGTCAACCGAATCTTTAAGCTCGCAGCCGCCGCATTCGCTGCAGGATTCATTCCCTATGACTGCACCGGCAGGTATCTTCTCTACCACAGCCCGGCCGCTTCCGTTCAAGGTGATCTT
>CADCRB010000091.1 GCA_902803745.1 uncultured Lachnospiraceae bacterium | reverse complement strand
TAGAGGATGACGGTCGAGGCATTCCCGTGGGAATGCATGAAAAGGGCATATCCGCAGAGAGGGTGGTTCTTACGACACTTCACGCCGGCGGAAAGTTTGACGGCGCATCATATAAGACTTCCGGAGGTCTTCATGGTGTCGGCTCCTCGGCAGTCAATGCGCTTTCAAGTTCGCTTGATATCACTGTAAAGCGTGACGGTGTCATATCGCATGACCATTATGAGAGGGGAGTGCCTACGGTAGAGCTCATAAATGGCCTGCTTCCCGTGGTCGGACGGACCAACCGCACAGGCACAAAGATCAATTTCACTCCCGATCCCGAGATATTCGATACAGTCAGGTTTAAGGCTGATGAGATAAAGTCCAGGCTTCACGAGACCGCTTACTTAAATCCCGAGCTTACGATCATTTACAAGGATCTTCGCGGCAGTGAACCTGAAGAGATCACCTATCATGAGCCGGAAGGGCTTGTCGGTTTTATCAAGGATATGAACCGCAATAATGAGAGCATAAGCGACATTGTCTATTTCAAGGGAATGTCCGAGGGGATATCCGTGGAGGTCGCTTTCCAGTATGTAAATGAATTCCATGAGGAAGTATTGGGCTTTTGTAACTGTATCTACAATTCAGAAGGCGGCACCCATATCACTGGATTCAAGGCTCAGTTCACGCAGATAATGAATTCTTACGCCAGGCAGCTCGGCGTGCTGAAGGACAAGGATCCCAATTTCAACGGTACTGATATAAGGAACGGAATGACGGCTGTCGTATCGATTAAGCATCCTGATCCCAGATTCGAGGGCCAGACTAAAACGAAGCTTGACAACCAGGATGCCTCAAAGGCTGTATCCAAGGTCACCAATGATGAGGTGCAGCTTTATTTCGACAGAAATCTTGATACGCTCAAGGCAGTGCTCGCCAGTGCCGAAAAAGCAGCGAAGATCAGGAAAGCAGAAGAGAAGAGCAAGACCAATCTTTTGACGAAGCAGAAATATTCCTTTGATTCCAACGGAAAGCTTGCAAACTGTGAATCAAGAGATGCCTCACAGTGTGAGATCTTCATAGTTGAGGGAGATTCCGCCGGAGGATCGGCAAGGACAGCGCGCAACCGCATGTACCAGGCGATACTTCCCATAAGGGGAAAGATCCTTAATGTTGAGAAGGCTTCGATAGATAAAGTCCTTGCCAATGCCGAGATAAAAACCATGATCAATTCCTTCGGCTGCGGTTTTTCCGAAGGCTACGGCAATGATTTTGACATTACAAAGCTTAGATATGACAAGATAATAATAATGGCTGATGCGGACGTGGACGGAGCGCATATAGCAACTCTTCTCCTCACGCTTTTCTTCCGCTTTATGCCTGAGCTTATCTCAGAAGGACACGTATATATTGCAATGCCTCCTCTTTACCGTGCTCAGCCTAAAAAAGGAGATCCCGAGTATCTCTATGATGACAGGGCTCTGGCACAGTATCGCAAGACTCATAAGGGCGATTTTACCCTTCAGAGATATAAAGGTCTTGGCGAGATGGATGCCGAGCAGCTCTGGGAGACTACTCTTGATCCTGAGCGTCGCCGCATGCGCCGTGTTTCCATAGATGATGCCCGTATGGCTTCCTCCACTACAGAGCTCCTTATGGGCAATGATGTGGCACCGCGCCGAGACTTCATCTATGAGCACGCAAGAGAAGCATTATTGGATATTTAGTCCTGATATCCAAAATACGTAAAGCAGAGGTACTATATGAACACCGACAGCAAGAATATAATTGACAGCGAATACTCCGATATAATGCAGCAGTCGTACATCGACTATGCAATGTCGGTCATAATATCCAGGGCTATACCGGATATCAGGGACGGTCTAAAGCCGGTACAGAGAAGAACACTTTATGATATGGGTGAGCTTGGGCTCAGATCTGACAGACCCTACAGGAAATGCGCACGTATAGTAGGAGATACCATGGGTAAATATCATCCTCATGGTGATTCCTCGATCTATGATTCCCTTGTCGTAATGGCGCAGGATTTCAAAAAAGGCAGGAAACTGGTAGACGGACATGGCAACTTTGGTTCCATAGAAGGAGACGGGGCTGCGGCAATGAGATATACGGAGGCCCGGCTGGATCCTGTGACGGAGGACGCATTCCTTAAGGATCTCGATAAAAATACTGTGGATTTTGTTCCGAATTTTGATGAGACCGAGAAGGAGCCGGAAGTACTTCCGGTAAAGATACCTAATTTTCTGGTGAACGGGTCAGAAGGTATAGCGGTTGGAATGGCGACGTCTACACCCACTCATAACCTTAAGGAAGTGACTGAAGCTGAAAAAGCTTATCTTAATGATCCTGATATTACCACGGAAGGACTCATGCATTATATCAAAGGTCCTGACTTTCCTACCGGAGGCATCATAACCAATGCTTCTGAGCTTCCTGTGATATATGAGACCGGACAGGGAAAGATCAAGGTCAGAGGAAGGGTGAGAGAGGAGAAGGGCAAGAACGGACACAGGCTTCTGGTTGTTTCAGAGATTCCTTATACTATGATAGGTGCCGGGATAGGCAAGTTCATGTCTGATGTCATAGACCTTGTCGAATCAAAGAAGACCACTGACATCATAGATATCTCAAATCAGTCCTCCAAAGAGGGAATACGCATAGTTATAGAGTGTAAGAAAGATGCGGATACCGAAAATCTTAAAAATCTGCTCTATACCAAGACCAAGCTCGAAGATACTTTCGGCGTGAATATGCTGGCAGTTCACGACGGCAGGCCTGAAACGATGGGACTCAAGGCCATATTCTCAGCTCATACGGCTTTTCTATATGATCTGAATACAAGGAAATATACTAACCTTCTTCAAAAGGAAGAAGAAAGATCAGAGGTTCAGGAGGGTCTGATAAAGGCTGTGGATCTCATAGACCTTATCATTGAGGCCCTGAGGGGATCAAGAGACCGGGCTACCGTGATGAGATGCCTTACTACAGGGGATACCAGGGGGATCAGATTCAAATCCAAAGTGTCGGAGAAGGAGGCGCAGAGCTTTAATTTTACCGAAAGACAGGCTGCCGCCATTCTTGATATGCGGCTTGCAAAGCTTATAGGGCTGGAGCTGGAGGCGCTTCTTAAGGAGCATGATGAGACTCTGAAGGCGATCGCCAGATACAAAAACCTTTTGGAAAAGCCTTCAGCCATGAAAAAGGAAATATGCAAAGAGCTTGATGAGATCGCTGAAAAGTACGGTCGGGAAAGGCTTACGGAGATAACGGATGCCGTAACACTTGCCTTTACCGAAAAGCCCGTAGAAGAGGCTGATGTGTATTTTGTTATGGACCGCTTCGGATATGCAAGAACAATAGATACGGCGACCTATGAGAGAAATAAGGAAACTATAGAAGGTGATGAAGCCTCGTTCAGATCTGTATTTCTTACAAAGAACATCGGGCGTGTCGGGATCTTTACTAATACTGGAATGCTGCATATCATCAGAGTGCTGGATCTTCCCATGACCAAGCTCAGGGACAAGGGCGTTCCGATAGATAATCTAAGCAAATTTGATTCCTCAAAGGAGAATTTTGTTTATATTGATGATCTTGATAATATTGTTAAATCCAGACTTTTATTTGTATCAAGACAGGCGATGATGAAGCTTGTGGAGGGATCGGAATTTGATGTACTGACCAAGAGGACCGTTGCAGCTACTTCTCTTGGAAGCGGTGATGAGCTGTTCAGAGTCAGGGCGCTTAATGAGGAAAATGACAGGCAGATACTGCTTCAGACCGAGGGAGGATTCTTTATCAGATTTGCTATGACTGAGATCCCTGAGAAGAAAAAGGGAGCCGTAGGGGTTCGTGGTATGAAGCTTACGCCCGGGGACAGACTGGAAGAGATGTACTTTATGAATTTTGCCGATGAAAGGACCATAGAGTATAAAGGCAAGGAGATGGCTCTGACTCATGTGAAGCTTTCCAAGCGTGACGGCAAGGGTACCAAGGTGAGGGTATGAGATGAGAGTGATTGCAGGAAAGGCGAGACGCATATTGCTAAACAGCCTTGAAGGGGATTCAACAAGGCCGACGCTTGACAGATATAAGGAAACTCTTTTCAATACAATGCAGACCTATATTCCCGGAAGTTATTTTATTGATGTCTATGCCGGGACAGGATCGATCGGTATAGAGGCATTGAGCCGGGGAGCCGAAAAGGCTGTATTTATTGAGAACAATAAAAAAGCTCTCGCGGTGATAAAGGAGAATCTTGAAAAGACGCATCTTGCCGAAGATGCAGAGGTAATTGCAGCTGATGCGGTATCTGCCCTTATAAGGTTAGAGCATACCGGGCCTGCAGATGTGATATTTATAGATCCGCCGTACAACAGGGGTTACGAGATACAGGTGCTAAAGCTTCTTTATTCCTCAAAGCTTGTGAATGAGGATAGTCTCGTTGTGGTAGAGGCATCAAACGATACGCCGCTTTCCGAGCTTCAGGAATGCGGCTTTGAGATATTAAAAACCAAGGATTACAGGACAAACAGGCATATTTTCTTAAAAAGGGGGTAATTGATGGCTAAGGCTTTGTATCCGGGATCCTTTGATCCTGTGACATACGGGCATATCGACGTGATACGCAGGGCTTCGGCTCTTTTTGACTCGCTCACGGTTGCCGTACTTAATAACGGTGCAAAGTCGCCGTTGTTTTCTGTGGATGAACGTGTTAATATGTTACAAGGTGTGTGCAGTGATATTCCCAATGTGAAGGTGGATTCTTTCTCGGGACTGACGGCTGATTATGTGACATCCAACGGCTTTGATGTGATCATCAGAGGATTGAGGGCTGTCACTGATTTTGAATATGAGCTGCAGATGGCACAGACCAATAGGAAACTTGCTCCCAAGGCGGATACTGTTTTCCTTACCACCAGTCTTGAATATGCATATCTTTCTTCCACTACGGTAAAGGAAGTAGCTTATTTTGGCGGTGATATCAGCAAGTTTGTGCCGAGGGAGATCGAGGATCTTATTTTTGAAAAATATAAGAAGTAGGGTAAGTCATGGCCAGTAAGATTGAACAGACAATTGAAGACATTTTCGATTACCTTGAAGGATGCAAATTTGCGGCATTCAGTAACAAGGAGAGCATCATAGTCAACAAAGATGATATCTATGATCTTCTAGAGGAGTTAAAGAATAATATCCCTGATGAGATAAAGCACAGCAGACAGATAGTGCAGAACAGGGATGCCATTCTTGACAGCGCAAAGTCAACTGCGGAGGCTCTGCTTGCAAAGGCTGAGGAGAAGCAGGGTGAGCTTGTGGAAAAGAATGAGATCATGCAGCAGGCATATGCGCAGGCTCAGGAAGTCGTCAATCAGGCAAATGCCAATGCCATAGAGCTTTTGAATCAGGCCACTACTGAGGCAAACAGCTATCAGATGTCTGCCATGAAATATACAGATGATTCTCTTGCCGGTATTTCGGATATATTGACTAAAGCCATAAGTGATGCACAGGGAAGGTATCAGGATCTTATCAGTTCTCTTTCCAGCTGTCTGCAGGTGGTTAACAGTGACAGAGCTCAGCTTCAGATGGCGAACGGACCCGAGCAGGCGATAATACCCGGCGCTTCGGCAGGGCAGGTGCATGTACAGAATCGCGGACCTCAGGCAAAGAATGCACAGGGACCGGGAAAGGCACAGCCAATGCCAGGGCAGGGTAAGGCAGCACAGGATGCGCCGAAAGCTCCGCTCGTTGACAGATCTGCTTCCATAAGGGAAGAGATCAATGATGATGATATAGATAGCATCTGATGATATGTCTGTATTAAACGGGATCGAACCAAAAAGAGTATTTGAATTCTTTGAAGAGATCTGCAATATCCCGCATGGCTCTGGGAATACGAAGCAGCTGTCGGGATATCTTAAGGATTTTGCGATTAAAAGGGGATTAAAGGTTAGTCAGGAGCCCTGTGGCAATATTGTCATGTACAAAGATGCCACTGCCGGCTATGAGAATTCCCCATCCATCTGTCTTCAGGGCCATATCGATATGGTCTGTGAGAAGGAATCCGATTCCAGACATAATTTCAAAAAGGATCCGCTTCCGATCGCGGTAATGGATGACGAGGTATTTTCAAGGAGTACAACCCTTGGGGCGGATGACGGCATAGCAGTTGCCATGATCCTTGCTATATTTGACAGCAATGAATATGAGCATCCTGCGCTTGAAGCAGTATTTACCGTGGATGAAGAGATCGGTATGGAAGGCGCCAAGGTGCTTAATTTCTCCAGCATAAAGTCCAGACGGGTCATAAACCTTGACTCAGAGGATGAGGGAGTCTTTTATATCAGCTGTGCCGGAGGGGTGAGGGGCAATATTGATCTTGCCGTTGACCTGAAGGAACGTACCGGGATCGAATATGATGTCGTGATCTCCGGCCTTCATGGCGGGCATTCCGGAGAGATGATCGATAAATATTATGCGAATGCCATCATAATCATGGGACGTCTGCTCAGATTTTTGCAGCAGAGGATGAAATTCCGCATCATAGAGCTTTCGGGCGGTCTTGCCGATAATGCGATTCCCAGGGAAGCCGGATGTCATATTCAGGTTTCAAAAGAAAATTCCACAACCTTTGAACAGACTATTGCCGAGCTTGAAGATATAATAAAGAATGAATACAGGGCGAATGAGAAGAATCTCATGATCTACTGTGAGAATCAGGGTGAGTCCACAGTCAGGGTGCTTCGCAATGAATCTGCCAAACGGGTCATGTTTCTCCTGACTGCTGTGCCTGACGGCGTCATAAAGATGTGCCGTAATAAGGGGCAGGAGGATCTCGTAGAGACCAGTCTTAATTTCGGCATTATGAGACTTAATGATGATAAGTTTTCATTGGAAGCCGGGATAAGAAGTCAGATCTCTTCAGAAAAGCAGGCTCTTTCTTCAAAGCTTCAGGTAATAGCCGAGGCTGTCGGGGCGGAATATACTGAGAAGGGCAATTATCCGGCCTGGGAGTATAATGAGGATTCAGTGATACTTCCAATGCTGATCAGACTTTATGAAAGCGCCTATGGACAGACACCCGTAGTCAAGGGTATACATGCCGGACTTGAATGTGGTGTAATATACAATGCCCTGAAGCCGGTGGATATAGTATCCTTCGGTCCTACCATAAATAGAGCGCATACTCCCAAGGAGACTCTTTCAATATCTTCTACTGAAAGGACTTTCAATCTTCTGGTAAGTCTTATCAAAGAGCTGAAATGAAAAAGGGAAGCTACGGCTATATCGGGGCTATGAAAATTAAAAGCGGGATGGCATCTTTTGCTCTGGCAATGATAGCTGTCCTGATTTATTTTTCGGGCCTGCATTTCTTTCCCGGCAACAGGACTGCGGTCGGCATAGTAACTGTAGTCGTATGCATACCTGCCGCAATGGCGCTTGTGCGTTTTATTATGTTTATGCGCTTTCCCGAAGGCAGCAGGGAGGTATATGAGCTTATCGAAGAGACAAAAGGACCGGTTCTTGTCTATTATGATTCCATCATTACAACTACAGATAAAAGCTATGGTGTGAATGCCTTTATAGCTCATGACGGGAGTCTGCTTGGCTATACCGAGTATGACAAGGCAGATACCGCAAAGCTTGAAAAGCATCTTAAGGACATCTTTCTTGCAAATAAATACAAGGACCTCAATATCAAGGTCTTTAATGACAGGGGGAAGTTTCTTGACAGGCTTAGGGCGCTGTCTGAAAGAGACGATAAGGATGCTTCCGTAAATGAAGCTGTTTTACATCTCATAGGGAGGATATCCCTTTGACGGAGTATGTAATTTCTGATAAGGAAGAAGGGCTGACTCTTTATAAATATGCTTCAAGGGTTTTGAAGGAGGCAAAGGGAGGCCTCATCTATAAATTCCTTCGAAATAAGAATATTGAGCTGAATGGCAGGAAAGCAGACAGCAGGACAATACTGAAGCAGGGAGATAAAGTAGCTTTCTTTTTGTCAGATGAAACCTTCGGTAAGCTTCTGGGATCGGCTGATATGCCTAAAGGCATTCCCGGCTCAGCCAAGTCAGGCCGGTCTTACGAATATCAGGACAGAAGCGCGTCAGATAAGAGCGTGGCAGCCTCAGGCTTTAAAACAGAACGGATATTGTTTGAAGATGATGATTTTCTATTTTATGATAAACCTGCCGGACTAAGAACGCAGGGGGATGGCTCCGGGAAATTATCTCTCAACGATCTTTTGCTTAAGTATACCGGCTATGACGGACACAGCGCCTGCAAGCCTTCTGTGTGCAACAGACTGGACACCAATACCACAGGCATAGTTCTTTGCGGCAAGTCAGTCAGGGGACTTCAGGTTTTGAACAAGGCGGTCAGAGAGCACAGGATAAGGAAGTATTACAGGGCTGTGCTTTCCGGAAGGTTTGATACGAATGCATATACAATGCCGGGAACTGATGTCTGTCATATGGTTTCCTACATAAGCCCTTCAGACAATGAGAACAGAGTATATATTTCGGATGCTCCGAAGAATGGATATAAGGAGATAATAACCGATCTTAAGGTGATAGCCGGAAATGACAGGATCACATATGCTGAAGTTCATCTGATCACAGGCAGGAAGCATCAGATCCGCGCGCAGATGTCGCATATCGGTCATCCTGTGGCAGGAGATATCAAGTATGGAGCAGGGACAGATATGGATCCTTCCCGTCAGATGCTCCATTCATTCAGGATCGAGCTTCCGGAAGACATACTTGACGGGATGACGGTTTTTGCACCGATACCTTCAGATATGATGGAGTATATGGGGCGTAACGGTATAGATTCTATGGGAATATGAAACTATGGCAACCTGGAATTCAAGAGGACTAAGAGGCTCCGCCTTAGAGGAGCTGGTAAACCGTACAAATGAAAAATATGAGCAGTCGCATCTTGCGCTGATCCAGAAAATACCCACTCCGATCACTCCGGTAAAGCTTGATAAATCTTCTCATCAGATAACACTTGCTTATTTTGAACAGCAGTCTACGGTTGATTATATCGGAGTGGCACAGGGGATCCCTGTCTGTTTTGATGCAAAGGAATGCAGAAGCGATACATTTCCTTTGAGCAATATTCATGAGCATCAGGTATATTTCATGGAGGAATTTGAAAGGCAGGACGGTGTGGCCTTCATACTTATACAATATACGGAAAGGGAGCTTTTGTACTATCTTACCTTCAGGCAGCTTATGATCTTCTGGAGGAGAATGCAGGACGGGGGAAGGAAGAGCTTCAGATTTGATGAACTTGATATGAGCTATGAAATACAGCCAAAGCCCGGTCTGCTGATCCCATATCTCGACTATATCCAGCTGGATCTGGACAGAAGAGGGAAATAAAATGACATTTTCTGTGATATTTCGTATATAATAGTATAAAGCCACATTGAGTGGACAAAGTTAAAATAAATCATAATGGAGGTAATCAAATGGCTGATAAGATCAAGATCAATGAAGATGAACTCGACGAGATATCCGGAGGCATGATATTTTACGCAAAAGGATATGAAGGCGATCAGAATCTTCCCTGGGAAGTAGTGGCTAATAATGACTGCCGCGTATTAAAAGCTTTCGGTAGTAGGGATGAGGCCGAGGCCTATGCTAAGCAATTTGGAAAGCACGACAGCTACAATACACAGCTCGTTGATTGGGACACTGTACAGAGGCTTCGTACAAATCCGAATGTGTACTGATTAGATTCTGAAAATGCTCAAGATCAACTGAAAGCACAGTGACGGGCAGGGATTTTTATCCCTGCCCGGTTTGTACGGTCTTCAGTATTGTGTTATTATTTATCCGTTATGGAAAAAAGATTATTACATACCCCTGAAGGTGTCAGGGACATATACGGCAGAGATTATGAAAGGAAGCTAAGGCTTGAGCTTGAGTTCCTTCAGATACTCAGAAACTACGGCTACAAGGAGATAGATACTCCAAGCTTTGAATATTTTGATGTATATTCCGGCGAGATAGGTACCACTCCCTCTGACGAGCTGTACAAATTCTTTGACAAGGACAACAATACTCTGGTACTGCGCCCTGATTTCACTCCGGGCGTTGCGAGGGCTGCATCTAAATACTTCATAGATGACAATGTCCATGTAAAGCTGTCATATTCCGGCAATGTTTTTTCAAATGCAAGGTCTCTTTCCGGCAAGCTTAAGGAGAATACCGAGATCGGTGCGGAGTATATGGGAGACGGATCGGTAGAGGCTGACGGAGAAATGATAGCTATGGCAGTGGAGCTTTTACGATCTGCCGGTCTTAAGGATTTTCAGATCTGCATCGGTAATGCCGGATACTTCAAGGGACTTTGTGAGGAAGCAGAGATAGACGGTGAGCTGGAGATGAATCTCCGGGATGAGATAGGAAACAAAAACCGTTTTGCTGCCGCAAATCTTGTGAAGGATATAGAAATGCTCGAGTCCCAGACGGACAAGCTATTAAGATGTGTGGAGCTTTTCGGTGATGTATCCGTGCTGGACAAAGCGCTTGTAGGCATATCGAATGAGCGGTCAAAGGCTGCTATAGACAGGCTCCATGCTGTCTATGAGCAGTGTGAGAAACGAGGCATCCAAAGCTATATCACCTTTGATATGTCCATGCTTTCAAAATACAATTATTATACCGGGATAATCTTCAGAGCGTATACCTCATCCCTTGGTGATGCGATCTTAAAGGGAGGGCGCTACGACAATCTGCTTGCAAAATTTGGGGCTGATGCTCCGGCGCTTGGCTTTACGCTTTCGCTGGATGATCTCGTAG
>CADCRB010000090.1 GCA_902803745.1 uncultured Lachnospiraceae bacterium | reverse complement strand
CACAGCTCCTCCACATCAGCAAAAAAAGCTGTCTCAGCAGAGTCCATCTCTGTGATCTTTGCTGATTTGATAAGGAAATAATCCTCACTGTGAGATCTGAACACCGCCTCAGCAACAAAAGGCTCAACCGGTGTCTCGCGGTTAATGTCATAGTAGCGCTCATACGAACCTATGACCTTTTCCAATACCTCACTTCTTTTTATAGCCTTATCCCCTTTACGGTAAGCCTGTGGAAGCACAGAAACACCTTTTCTCTTCCAAAGACCACCTCGTCATCCAGCTCCAGTATATAGTTCGGAAAAAGAACCTTGCCTTCTTCCGTCTCAAGAGGATGATAACCCTTCCTCCCGGTAAGATATCCGGCCTCTTCATCCCTCACAAGCCTTAAATACAGCTCTGTCACCTCAAGATCCGAATGACCTGATCCGGCGATCTCTATCACGACATTATGCCTGCCTGTCCTCTCCATATATTCAAGCAGCTCAGGCTCATATCTGATATTGATATCCTTCATCTTCGATCAAATTGCTATTATACACCTTGTACAAAAAAATATACAAATGTTACAAAAATATGAAGTCATACCGCCTGTCACTTCACGATGAGAAGGTCAGCGACCTCTTTTCTCTTCGGTACCTCAGGTTCCTCAGCCGGCATGCCAATAGGAATAAGCGCTGATATCTTCTGACTCTCGGGTACTCCGACGATCTCTCTGACCTTTTCCTCATCATATACGCCAAGGATAACTGTCCCAAGTCCCTTTCCATATGCTGCAAGACAGAAGGTCTCCGCAGCGATACCTGCGTCAAAGGACTGCCAGTGCTCTCCCTTTGAAGTCGAAGCAGAGCCGTCTCTCTCATATCCTGCCCTCTTATCTACCGTAAGCACAAGTATCAGGGCCGGAGCCCCCTTCATAATGGTAGTATTCCACTCAAAGCCCATAACTCCCTCTTCGGCGATCTTATCCTTAAGTGCCTTGTCAATTATCAGCATATAACGTACAGACTGGCTGTTCTTCCAGGAAGGAGAAAATCTTGCGATATCCACTATCTCCTCGATCTGTTCTCTTGTAACCTCTTCATCAGTAAATTTCCTTACACTTCTTCTGTTTTTGAGACCCTCAATAAGTTCCATAGCCTTTTCCCTCCTGATAATACTCTTTTGCTCTTTTAACTACCGGCATTACGCCTCTTCGGCAAAATCATATCTTAGCCGATATATGATATATTACCATACTCACCTCATTTATGGTACAATCGTAAATTGTGTGAGTTTTCACAAAATCGGAAGGAGCTGTATCAGCATCATGAATTCCATAAATAAAGCAATAAAACATGGGGTTTCCCTGAAGGTACTGAATTACTCCATGTTTGCTGCTGCCTTGGTAATATCGATCCTGCTTTCTTTTGCCATGCATCAGACAACCGAGATATATAACGAGACGCATGCCACCACCCAGAATCTGTTTAATCTTCGAAAGAACACCTACGAACTTCAGCGCGCATCCGACTATCTGACAGAGCAGATAAGATGCTTTGTGACTTCAGGAGACAAGCAGTATCTGGACAACTATTTTGAGGAGGCAAATGTCACCCAGCGCAGGGACAAGGCCCTCAAGGAGCTGAAAAATAAAAGCGGAGATTCTGTCGCATTTTACAATCTCAAAGAAGCTATGAAAGAATCCTTGAACCTTATGGAGACAGAGTATTATGCAGCAAGGCTTGCTGTAGAAGCATACGGATATGATCTTTCGGATTATCCGGAAGAGATACAGAGCGTCAAACTTCCTTCCTGGACTGTTTCTTTGTCCCCTGAAGGAAAAAAAATCGAAGCTGAAAATGCTCTTTTCGGAAAGGAGTACCAAAACAAAAAAGACTCTATCTCATCACACATGCAAAACTGTCTTTCGGAGCTGGAATCCCAGATGGAGCAGGAGCAGCAGAATGTCACCTACAGACTTGAACAGCAGGTTCTCTACGAACATATCCTTACTATCCTGCTGATATTCATCATGCTCGCGATCGTTCTTCTGACAGCTTTTCTTGTAATATCTCCACTGCAGAAATGTGTGGACCTGATACGCGACGAGAAAGATATACCTGTTAAAGGAGCCTATGAGATCAGATTCCTTGCCAAAACCTATAACCTCATGCACCACACAAATATGGAAAATCAGGAAAAGCTGACCTACGAAGCGACCCATGATAAGCTCACCGGTCTGTATAACCGCAGAGGATATGACTTTCTCATTGATAATCTTGATCTTGAGACATCAGCTCTTCTGCTGATAGATCTTGACAAGTTCAAATCAATAAACGATACCTACGGACATGATATCGGAGACAAGATCCTTATTACTGTATCTGATTCGATATTCAAAAGTTTTCGTGCACAGGACTACATCTGCCGCATAGGCGGCGACGAGATGGCTGTAATCATGGTGCATTCAGATAAAGCACTGTCAAAGCTTATCCGCAAAAAGATAAAGAAGATAAACGATAAGCTTTCAAAGGGGAATGAAGACGATTCCATTCCTCCTATTTCCATAAGCGT
>CADCRB010000089.1 GCA_902803745.1 uncultured Lachnospiraceae bacterium | reverse complement strand
GGCTCATTATCTTTGTATCTACAGATAAACCTTCTTCTATCTTTTCATTTACTATAGCCTCGGTCTTTGCAAGCTCCTCCGCAGTCATTGCCTGACCGTAGCTGAAATCAAATCTGGTACGTGATTCATCCTGATATGAACCCTGCTGCTCCACGCTCTTTCCGAGCACCTCCTGCAAAGCCTTCTGCAAAAGATGAGTAGCTGAATGGTTCCTGCAGGTGCTTATCCTGTATTTCCTGTCCACAGCAAGCTTTGCCTTATCTGACACACGGATCTCGCCTGATCTTACAACTCCGATGTGTCCTATCCTGTCAGAAGGAAGCTTAACGGTCTCTATTACTTCAAACTCGGCATCTTCAGTCACTATCCTGCCGGGATCTCCCTTCTGTCCTCCCATTGTCGCATAGAAAGGTGTTTTATCCGTTATCACCGTTCCCTCCATGCCCTGGGTCAGAACCTCTTTCAGTTCTTTTCCATCTGACAATGCAAGTATAATACCTTCACCCTCAAGAGCATCATATCCGGCGAACTCACTTTTTACATCCTCGCCGAGACTGTCATAAACCGAAAGATTATTCGTAAGATCCGCGGAAAAGCTCTGGTTCTCTCTCGCCTTTCTCTTCTGCTCTTCCATGGCTTCGTCAAAGCCGGCTTCATCCACGGTAAATCCGTTTTCTGCAGCTATCTCAAGCGTAAGCTCCAAAGGAAAGCCGAATGTATCATATAGATAAAATGCCGATTTCCCGTCAAAAATTGTCTCTTTTTCTTCCTTCTTTCGCTCAAGGATCTTTTCCATCTCCTTCATGCCATTCTCAAGAGCGCTCTCAAATCTTATTATTTCATTGCGAAGCTCCGTTATGATAAAGGCACGGTTCTTTCTGAGAAGCGGATAACTCTCACCGTATATCTTTTCAATAAATATAACAGAGATATCTATCAGGTTTTCTTTGGCAAATCCCAGCAGACGTCCGTGTCTGACGGCTCTCCGGATGAGTCTCCTGAGGACATAACCCGCTCCGGCATTCGAAGGTGTAAGACGCGCCTCATCGCCGATGAGCATCACGGAGGTACGAAGATGATCGGCAAGTATCCTCATCGATCTTGTCTTTGATTCATCCTCCTCATATTTAATCCCCGCTCTTTTTTCAATATACTCTATTACAGGAAGGAAAAGATCCGTCCTGTAGACATCCTTTGTACCGTTAAGGAATGCAAGTATGCGTTCCAGTCCCCATCCGGTATCGACATTCTTCTGCTTCAAAGGTGTGAGATGTCCGTCCTTATGCTTCTCATACTGCATAAAGACATCATTTCCAAGCTCGGTATATTTACCGCAGGAGCAGCCCGGTCCGCAGTCCGGTCCGCAGTCCGGAACATCCGCAATATAAAACATCTCGCTGTCAGGTCCGCAGGGTCCGTATTCCAGTCCCCACCAGTTATCTTCAGCAGGAAGATAATAGATGTTTTCTTTCTTAAACCCTGACTCTATGCGGTACTGCGCTCCCTCTTCATCTCTGGGCGCATTCTCATCACCGGCAAATACAGTAGCTGCGAGATGATCTGCATCAAATCCCAGTACATCAGTCAGAAGCTCATAGCTCCACTGGCATCTCTCTTTCTTGAAATAGTCGCCCAGACTCCAGCTTCCCATCATCTCAAAGAAGGTCACATGGCTTTTGTCCCCTACAGAGTCAATATCATTGGTCCTGACACAGCCCTGGATGTTGCAAAGCCTCGTACCCTTGGGATGCTTCTGTCCAAGAAGATAAGGCATCAGCGGCTGCATTCCGGCTACATTAAAGAGCACTCCTGTGGATCCGTCAGATACCAGCGACACAGCTCCCACATCTACGTGGCCTCTCTCTTCGTAAAAATCTCTCCAGGCTTTTCTCAGCTCATCGGATGTAAACTGCTTCATTATCTACTCACCCCTTCGTTTAGAAGTCGAATTTCCCGTTAAAATATGCTTCAAGCTCAGCTATCGGGATCCTCTCCTGAGCCATTGTGTCTCGGTCACGGATCGTTACCGAATTATCCGTCTCCGAATCAAAATCATAGGTGACACAGTACGGAGTACCTATCTCGTCCTGTCTGCGGTATCTCTTTCCTATAGCGCCTCTTTCATCAAACTCACAATTATAATGCTTTGAAAGTATATCATATACCTTCTCCGCTCCCTCATTCAGTTTCTTGGAAAGCGGCAGCACGCCGATCTTGACAGGAGCAAGCGCCGGATGGAAATGAAGGACCGTCCTCATATCTCCGCCTTCAAGCTCCTCCTCGTCATAGGCCTCGCAGAGGAAAGCCAGCACTACCCTGTCGGCACCCAGTGACGGCTCTATTACATAGGGAAGATATTTCTCATTTGTCGTATCATCAAAATATGTCATATCCTGTCCGGATGTATTCTGATGCTGGGTCAGGTCGTAGTCTGTCCTGTCCGCTATGCCCCAGAGCTCTCCCCAGCCGATGGACGGGAAGAGATACTCAAGGTCTGTAGTATGTCTTGAATAGAAAGCCAGCTCCTCCGGATCATGGTCTCTGGCCTTGATATGATCCGGTGCCATACCCAGATCATGCAGGAAATCTATGCAGTACTGCTTCCAGTATTCAAACCATTCATCATCGGTTCCGGGCTTGCAGAAAAACTCCAGCTCCATCTGCTCGAATTCCCTTGTCCTGAAAGTAAAATTACCGGGAGTGATCTCATTCCTGAAGGACTTTCCTATCTGGCCGATACCGAAGGGTATCTTCTTTCTTGAAGTCCTCTGCACATTCTTGAAATTTACAAAGATGCCCTGTGCCGTTTCCGGTCTGAGATAAACAACATTTTTGGCATCCTCGGTGACTCCCTGAAAAGTCTTGAACATAAGGTTAAACTGTCTGATATCCGTAAAGTTATGCTTGCCGCAGGTAGGACAGGGAATTGCATGCTCTTTGATGTAATCCATCATTGCTTCGTTAGTCCAGCCATCCACGGATGAGTCTAAAGTCACTCCGTTTTCCTTCGTCCAGTCATTTATTATATTGTCAGCCCTGAATCTTTCATGACACTCTTTACAGTCGATCAAAGGATCGGAAAAGCTCCCTATATGCCCCGATGCCACATAGGTCTGAGTATTCATAAGTATGGCGCAGTCCACACCTACATTGTATTTATTCCCTGTGACGAAACGGCTCCACCAGGCCTTCTTCATATTATTCTTCAGCTCCACACCGAGATTACCGTAATCCCAGGTATTTGCGAGCCCTCCGTATATCTCTGATCCGGGATAGATAAAACCTCTTCCCTTACACAGATTTACGATCTTTTCCATTGATTCAACCATTTCTACCTCCCAGAAATTAATAAATTACAAATGCAATATCTCCATCAGATGCAGTGCAGTGAGCCAGCTTGGGATCCTCTTCATCAATCGTGACAGCTCCTCCGGTATACAGGATCTTCTTAGGGCATCTGATATCCATACTCTCGGAAACGATCACTGCATGTGATCCCCCGGCCTTTATTGCTCCGCTGTCAAAGCTCACTCCCTGATCCAGAAGATTATCTATCGTATCCGCATAGAACACTTCATCATTAAAGGAAGCCATATCGTCATCGGTTTTGTACTTCAGCCTCAGCTTAGCCACTCCGTCATCAAGAGAAAAGCCTTCGGACTCCACCCCTCCGTCAGACGCATCAACCTTCCGCTTTATCTCGTCTTCAAGGGAATCTTCATCATAAAATCCGGGATTAAAGTCCTCGACTATGGTCTCCTTTATGCTGCCGTTCCTGAGAACCGTCACTGTAGTCACATCAGCATCCGTAGTGATATTCTCGCTTAAAGCCGCCAGTACCTTCATAACCCCGACAATGATAAGGGCGAAAAGCACCAAAAGGCATATCACAAAAATAAGCCTTGCCGCTATAACCTTGTTACGGCTTCTTTTTCTCTTTTTTCTTCTCTTTCTTCTGTTATAGCTGTTGCTCTGTGCCATTACCCACCTGCCCAGAATGATTAACCACTATATCCCAATTCCCTCATCACATCAAGGGATCTGAATTTTCCGTTAAGGCTTCTCTGCCTCATCTCATCAGCTACGGCTGAGAGCTCTTCCAATACCTCCTCCTTTACCTTAAAGGAGAAAAGGTCCTTTATCCCTGCTTCCTCAATATGCTTCATGGCATTTACGGTTCCCGGCAGAAGCTTTCTGTCCGGTATTCCCGGATAGACACCGTTTTCCATCACCATTCTCAGCTCATATACTGCTCTCACCAGATCATTGTCTATGCTTTCGGTATCAAGAGCCTGCAAGGATCTGTACAATAAAAGCAGTATCCCCCTGCCGTCCATATTCTCCTTCACGGAGAAGTCGGCAAGATCCGCAAAATATGAAGCATAGCACATCTTCTCCATATCAAGCCTTATCCCCTCAAAATAATTGGAAATATCTACCCCTGAGAGATTATAAGCGCTCTTTCCCGCGAAAAGCCTGAACTCACCAAAAGCAAAAGGATCCGTCATTCCGATGAATCTTGAATTCTGGCGCCTGACTCCTCTTGCAAAAACCGTTACCTTGCCCATTTCGGAAGTCAATACTGTAAGCCTTTTATCATATTCCAGATGATCAAAACTTCCGATCACCATTCCCGAAGTAATGACCAGATCATTCACGGATGCTCCCTTTCAGTATATCCGAGATCCTTTAATATGAGCGGATTCTGTCTCCAGTCACGGCGTACCTTTACGAAGAGTTTCAGGTTAACCCTAGCTTCGATCAATTCCTCTATATCCTTACGGCTTTCGGTGCCTATCTTTTTGAGTCTGGATCCGCCTTTTCCTATTATGATCCCCTTATGCGAATCCTTCTCACATATTATTTCCGCATCTATATCCACGAGACCATCGGGTCTGTCCTTAAACGAAACTATACTCACAGCAACGCCGTGGGGGACTTCATCCCTAAGGTTTCTTAAAGCTTTCTCCCTTATTATCTCTGCCGCGATATCCCTTTCGGTCTCATCTGTTACTGTATCCTCGTCATACAGGGCGCATCCCTCAGGCAGCAGGTCTGTCAGCACATCGGTAAGCTCATCTATATTGATCCCCTTAAGGGCAGATACTCTGACAGTCTTTTCGATCTTTAACGCACTGCTGTATGTTTCCACAGCCTTATCGATATCCTGAGCCGGGGCCGTGTCACATTTATTGACTGCAAGCACCACAGGTTTTCCCGAAGCCTTTATGCGCTCTATCATCTGCTGTTCGCCCTTTCCTATATAGGTCACGGGCTCTACTACAAAAAGGATAACATCGACATCCGAAACCGACTTATATGCAACATTATCCATATACTGTGAAAGAGCATTGCGGGCAAGATGTATTCCGGGAGTATCAACAAATACGATCTGCCCCCGTTCACTGGTAAATACAGTCTGAAGTCTTCGTCTTGTAGTCTGCGTCTTATTGGATGTGATCGCTATCTTCATGCCTATGAGATGATTCATAAGCGTGGACTTGCCGACATTAGTTCGGCCGACTATAGCGACAAAGCCGGAACGGAATGTCTGACCGTTCAAAGCAGATTGTCTACCTTCCCGAAAATATCACGGTTACTGTCTATCTTCGACTCTGCCCCCACAACGACCAGAGCATTGTCCGAAATCACTGCATCGATATATTCTGCAAGCTGCCTGATCTTTTTCTTATCACAGGCCAATACCTCATCCCTCTCCCTCTGCACGTCATCAAATGTCAGACCGTACATATAAGCAGCAAGACTCCTAAGGCCCTCTGCCTTCGGCGTAAGCGGCGTATCCATGTCTGAGATGGTCCCTATAACAAATTTAGTCATATCCCTCTCGGAAACATCAAACTCTCTGATATAATCAGCCGCCTTTTCAAAGACGCTGATGGAATTCTTAAGATGCGGATCCCTGTAGGTGCAGAAGAAAGAGTTTCCGGTCCTCGGGAAAGAAGAAGTGCATCCATAGGCTCCGCCAAGCACTCTGATGTTATTCCAAAGATAATCATATCCCATTATGACACGCAGGACTCTGAGCTCACCCCGGTAATCCAGTCCATGCTTTCTGTAGGATCCTGCCCTGGCTACAAACTGAACCTGTGATGCTGTACGGAAGCCCTCATTATTCTTTTTAAGATCAAATCTGAAATCAGTATTTTTTGATCTCTCGCCTGAAAGTCTGCCGACAAGGCCTGAAGCCTGATCCCCCAGGGTCTCTGCCATTTCCGGTGATCCCGTGATATCTATCATGAGATTATCCTTATGCAGTAATATATCAAGGGTCTCCTGAAGATCAGCCTTCATACCGGCTGCTTTTTGCTCGAAATTCTTATCAAGATCCTCTATAAACCTGTAAAAATCAACACCTGTTATCTTCTCTCCGTAATAATGCGAATCGGAAATATATGAGAGCGCCCTTTGCGACGCCGTAGAATTTCCGGCTGCCACAAGAGATGTCTGCAGTCTCGATCTGATCATATGCAGTATCTCTCTGAGCCTCTTTTCATCGGAAAAATCAGATGAAAACAGAATTTCCTCGGCAAGCGAGAGAAATCTGGGTATATCCCTTTCAAATACCTTTGTACGTACTTCAAATTCGACATCAAAATCCCCTTCGGATTTAAGATACGGATAATTGGCAGGTGCAAAAAATATGCCGCCGGTATTAAGATTTATCTCCGAATTAAGATCCTCATACTTATGCTTTGCGGTATTAACATTGCCAAGCACCGAAGCTAACAGTCCGATATATGGGACAAGCCGCTCAGGCACCGGCTGCGTTGAAAACATCAGACCTATATAGGCTATGCCGTTTGTCTGTATATCGTGATACAGCATGGGCACACCGGCTGCCTTTCTCATATCATTCTTAAAAGGCTGCGCCTCCTTATCTATATCCGCTATCGAAAGCAGCGGTATAGTTAGAAGCTCTTCCTCTGTGGACGGCTCCTCCTGATATGCTTTAAGTGCCTTTGTGTCTTCTATGATCTTTTTGATCTCATCGGAAGAAAGGGACGCCTTATATTTGGCAAGCTTCTTTGCAACGGCTTTTTCCTTCTTTGCAGTAAGACCTTTTTCAGGCTTCAGCAGCACCACGGATGAATGCGGATTATCTATAAGGTATTTTTCGATAAGCTCTTCAAAATATCTGCTCCCGCTTTCAACCTCCTTTTTAAGAAAGGCAAAGGTAGCATTCTGCTCGATATGCATAAACGGATCGTTATCCTTATAGAGCCAGGAATCAAGAGCATGGAGACCGTACATCAGCCCCTTTGGATAATGTCCGAAATCAGCCTCTCTGTACATAAATTCATAATAGTTAATACCTGCAAGGAGAGTCTTTTTATTTAGTCCGTTCCTTGCCAGATCCGTAAGCGTTTTCCTTATGACTCTTAAGAATTTTTCCTTGTCGGATACATCGGCATATTTTGCTATTACCGCGAAGTAAGGCTGCAAAATACCGTTCTCATACGAGCTCTCTATATCCTGTCCGATCTTCGCATCAAGGAGAGCCTGCTTCAAAGGCGCGCCGGGACTTTCCAGAAGCGCGTACTGCAGGATCGAAAAAGCCACGTAAAGTCTGGGATCCAGATTTTCCCTGATCACGCAGTTATATGAAAGAAAAGTATTATGAAGAGTACTCTCTGCATCGGATAATGAATATGTTTTTTCAAAATCAACGGTCTTCGTAAAGGAATCCTGCCTTTCGAGAGCGGAATCGATCTTCTGCGCCTTGTATTTTGAAAGATATGCCTTATCCAGCCAGGTGAGTCTCTCTACCATATCCGCATTACCGTACAGATAGATATATGAGTTAGAAGGATGATAATATTTCCTGTGAAGCTCAAGGAACTTATCATATGTAAGATCCGGGATCTCCTCCGGATCACCTCCTGATTCAAGTGCATAAGCCGTGTCAGGATAAAGTGAAGAAAGAATATAACGGTCAAGGACATCATCCGGAGTGGAATATGCTCCCTTCATCTCATTATAGACCACTCCATTATATTTCAGCTCATCCTTCTCGGACTCCAGCTCATAATGCCAGCCCTCCTGCATGAATATCTTTTCATTCTGGTAAATGGCAGGATGAAGCACAGCATCCATATATACGTCAGAAAGATTTGCAAAGTCCTTATCATTTGTGCTGGCAACAGGAAAAACAGTCTTATCAGGATAGGTCATGGCATTCAGGAAAGTATTCAGCGAGCCCTTTGCGAGCTCGATAAAAGGATCCTTTGCTTTGTATTTCTTTGAACCGCACAGGACTGTATGCTCGAGGATATGCGGTGTCCCGCAGGAATCCTCCGGCGGTGTGCGGAACGCGATATAGAATACTTTATTCTTATCATCATTTGAGATGATAAATATCCTGGCTCCGCTTTTAATATGCTGCAGAAGATATCCTTTGGATCCAAGATCCGGCATATCCTTTTTCTTTACAATCTTATACTGCTTCAGATCTTCTATAGTCTTCATTTTACCTCCTGAACTAACCCCTCTATCTGGTTTCCGGAAAGCCTGAGAGCTTTCAGTATATCCTTCTCCTTCAGACCGGAGAAAGAAGCAAGCTCGCCTGTCGTCACAGGTCTTTTCATCTCCTCAGACAGCTGCTTTGCTTTATCATTTACATCATTGACAAACGACACCATTTCGTCTATCTGTTTTCGGATATCCGTATCCTCATATATGGCGGCATCCATCGCATCCATGATCATTCCGCCCACATACGAATCCACCTCACCGGGATCCTCTAAAGTCGCAAGAGACCGCAGGGCAGTCATCAGCCCGATATTTCCTTCACCTATAAGATCCTCGGCCGGAAGCGACTGATATATATAAAGCCTTGCTATATCCACTACGTTATTCAGGTAGTGATTCAACAGTATTCCTCTGGCCTCTTCATCATCATCCGAAACAGCCTTCCGTTTTGCTTCTGCTATCTCCTCCTCCGAGTACACCGGCAGTCCGGATAGCTCTTCGAGATAAAGATGCAGATATTTTCCGTCCTCTTCCTTAAACTCAGGTCCGGGAGCCGGATCATTTCCCGGCTCTCCAAAGGATATCCCTATGCCGTCAAGATATCCCCGTGTGAGGCTATCCTCTCTCTCATTCATCCCGACAGGATCCAGTATCCTGTGATATTCCTCTTCGGTAATGAAATTCCTGTTCTCATGCGCTCTGCGTATTACTTTTTCAAGCGCCGCTCTGTACTCAGCCTCTATCATAAGCAGGACCTTACTTTCCGAACTTCACATGTGTATGACTGAAAAGATGATCCTGACAGTATTCATAATTTCCTGCGCATTTGCTGCAAAATCTGAACTCCAGCATATCTCCGTCCAGCTCCGTCCTGCCGCATATAGCGCATCTGTGCTTCGTTATCCTGCCATCATCCTGCTTCCATGAAGGATTAAATGAAGATCCTGCATTATTTCCGTATGTATTCCGGTCCTCTCCTGAGGATCTTCCGTTACCGCCGGCTGTCGAACTCCAGCCTGCCCTTTTCTGGTTAGCCTGATTCCCCGGTCCTCTTTCAAAAGCCTTCCTGAAATTTTTCTTTCTTGCATATTCCTTCGGAGATATCGACTTGTAATTTCTGGTAGTGAAAAAGAATATCAGGAAATTCAAAAGCGATACTATGATCGACACTCTCTCCGGCCAGCTTGAAACAAGCGCCTGATAGACCAGAAAAGCCACATCAATAAAAGCAAGATATTTGATCTTAAGAGGTATCAGGAAATACAGCATTACCTGCATATCCGGATAACAGGCCGCAAATGCAAGGAAGATGGAGAGGTTTACATAATACGTGGTAAACATCCCCTCAACACTGTGTCCGAACGCATATAAAAGAAAGGCTCCAATTACCATAAGCAGAAGTCCGGAGAATATATACAGATTATATTTGAAATCTCCCCAGGTCTGCTCTAAAGCTGATCCTATCTGATAATAAAAGAACAGCATTATGATAGTAAAGATACCCGGCGCCGAGGGGGGCATCAAAACCCAGGTGAAAAGTCTCCATATCTGTCCGTGAAGGATCCTTGCCGGACTCAGCATGATAAACTCCAGGATCGGGATCTGCGATCCCATCTCAATGAAATAAAGGATATATCCGATGATATAGGACAATATCATATATTTAGTGAGCTGTGGTACGGCATAGCGTCCCAGCTTTCGTTCAATTTTATTTAATATGTTGTTCAGATTGATCTTCATCAGCTTTCTTCTGCCATAAATTTATATCCCGTCAGGGAAATGCTCAGTAAACCAAATTACTATTCTAATATAAAACGTTGGTATTGTCTATGGATAACGGGCGTTATAAGAATAAAATGCCCTCCGGAGGCATAGGTTCCGGAGGGCCGACTGCTTTCAGTTTCACCTAAACTGCAGGATGTTCCCCTTATGAAGGATCATTATTATTATTTTCATCTGTACCGGGCACAGGAGGCACATTGCTCGTATAGTGTCCGCCTGCCTGTGGAGCTGATGTATCTATTGCCTGTGCAGGTGCAGGTGCAGGTTCCGGTACTGCAGGCTGTACCGGAGGCTGCGCAGCAGCAGGTGCATTATTCTTTTTCTGCCTTGTCTTCTTCTCTTTCTTTTCCTTACCGGATTTTCCGAATATCGCCTTTATGATCTTCACTATGACAAATAAGATAAGCGCAAGGATCAAAAACAGCGGTATCCTGGTGACAATAAAGATGATCAGGTCAATCGCGATCTCAAGGCCGTCCTCCAGCTCGCTTGCAAAATTCTCTCCTATCTTGGACCAGTAGGATTTCTCACCCTTGCTTCCGGCTATAGTCCTTGTTTCCTTTGCATCGACTGATACCGTGCTGTAGGAGACTTTATTCTGCATGGATTTAATCTGACGGTTCAGGCTGTCGAGCTCATAATTCACCTCGGCGATCTTGTCTCTGATCGTAAGTATGTCCTTTAACGACGTAGCTTTATCCAGAAGCTCCATCAGGCTGTCGCGCTCAGCCTCATAGGTGGCGATACGCGCTTCAATATCCACATACTGCAGGGTGACATCTTCTGCCGATTCACTCTTTGCGGTAACAACTCCCTCGTCCTTAACAATGCTGAGGAAATCATCAAGCCTTGACGCAGGGATCCTCACAGTAAAATATCCAAATCTGGATTCTGAATAATCAGAATCATAGGCATTTATATCCATGCTCTCAATATAACCGTTGTAGTCAGATACGGTCTTTTTGAGGTTATCAGCAAATGCCTCCAGACTGTTCACTTCGAGTGAAATGCTGGCATTTCTAATTATCTTGCTTCCATAATCTTCCACCTGCTCCTCTGTCAGATGATCCGATGCGCCGGAGGAGCCGTTATACTCTTCCGGTTCCACATCTGCCATGTCCTCGGCAGCATAGTCATAATCAGCGGAATATCCCGATGAAAACTCACTGTCGGCATCATAGACCTCAGCGGACTCGACTGCTTTATAACTCCCCGAATCGTTCCTTCCGGCATCACTGCTCCCGCACCCTGCCAGCACGAAAATCAGGCACAAGATGGAAATAAACACTCTCTTTTTCATATCAACCTCCCATACGATCTACATTACCAAACCGGAAACAAAAGCATATATCATCATTATAGCTGAAATGCATATTCCCGCGATCAACGGAACAGAAAACAGGCTACCGAATCTTTCCGCCCGGCTCTTCTTTCTGAAGATATTCTCAAAACATCCCGTCCGACCTTCATTCAATGCTATCACCTTTAGCATCAGCATTGCAAGCATTGTAGTAAATACTGATATCACAAGAAACATTATTCCCGTTATCAGATAGGTAATGGCAGACTCCTTAGCCCCTGTACCCATCAGCTCATCGATCTTTTCCAGATTGTCATCCAGCATGAAAACAAGGATCACACTGATGCTGTTCATGCTGATATGGCATAGCATCGAAGCAATGATGCTTCCGGTGGCCTCCACAAGAAGCCCCCAGAATATTCCCGCACATATGGTATAGGAAAACTGATTAATATTCATATGCGCCAGCGCAAAAAGAAGCGCCGACAGCAGTATTGGAGTAAAGATCCTTCCCGTGGTCCTGAATCCGCCAAGGATTATCCCTCTGAAAACAAACTCCTCTACCACAGGTCCTATAAGACCTATGAATAACCACATGGCAAAAAAAGACTCGCCTCCAAACTGGTCCGTGATATCCAGCGCGGTATTATCCGATATCGCTGTAGTCAGGGCATTCATTGCTATGATCACAGGGTAGCAGCAGATATGATAGACCAGTATCATGGGTATGGTGGAAAGACGGATCCCTTTTAAATGAAGCTGCTGAGGTATCTGTACTCTTGCTTTGGAAAGCAGGCATAAAGCCGGTATCAGCAGGCTCAGCTCGCTTAAAAGAGCCAAAGCTCCGACACCCAGTCCCGGAAAAAAGAGGCTTACCAGTACCGATGCAGAAATATAAGCTATATTCATCCACAGAAAAACCCATCCGGCTCTCTTAGCATTCATAGTCTTGCTCCTTTGATCTCGGGAAGCATTGCGGCAGTTCCAAGTACAACAGTAGGATGATCCGCCTGCTTTATGATCTCCGCAAGATCCTTATTATATCTGCAGTGGATGCCTGCCGACTCAAGCTCCCCCTGCTGCCTACCGGAAAACCGGTAATGAGGATTCTTTACCTCAGACAATATAATATCATATCCTGACTGAGATACAACTTCGGCAACGCCAGGATAGTCCTTATCATCAGGGATAGCAAGGATCACATCCGCCTGATCTATGCCAAGCTCCCTCATAACCTCCATCGCTCCCGCCGCACTGGCCCGGTTGATGCAGCAGTCCACAAGAATAAAGGGATCCCTGCTTAGCAGCGACAGTCTGCCAAACCATTCCAGACCTTTAAGGATATCTCTGAAACGTCTCATCTCTTCTTCATTTTCAAGAAATCTCTCTCCTATGATATCTTCTGCCGCCTGTATGGCTAGAGCAAGATTTCTGCATTGAGCCGTCCCCAGCATCGAAAAGCTTAGATTCTCATATCTTCTGCCCGAAGTCGATACCGTACAGCACATGCCTTCATCCGGAAATCTGACGTCAGACACATCAAAATCCCTTCCGAAAAGCTTCATTGGAACTCCCTCTTCAGCTGCACGCCTGAGCATAAGCTCCCTTACCTCATCCGTCTGCAGTCCGCAGTAGATACCTTTCATTCCGGACCGGATGATGCTGGCTTTATCAGACGCTATCTCCTTCAGCGTACTCCCAAGCTCCCTTTTATGCTCAAGGAATACAGTGTTTATCAGTCCGTATAAAGCAGGTATATTGCTGACATCATCATATCTCACGCCTTTGCCATGCTCATAAATATCAAATTCTGTGTGGTGTCTTGAGAAGAATATCTCCGCCACGGCTGTTTCGATGCCGATAGGGCTTATAAACTGTCCTTTTGTATGATCACAGGATATACGGTCAAAGAGCGGCCTGACGAGAGATACAATATCCGAAAACTCGTCATCGCTTATGCACTCTCCCCCTGCCATGAATCTCTCATTGAAGCTTTCGATATGCGGGCCTGTCATAAGGCCGGTCTTTCCATAAAGAGACAGGATTGACGATAGAATATAAGCTGCAGAACCCTTTCCCTTGCTCCCGGTAACTGCGACTGAAACAGTCCCCCTGTACAGACTCTTTATCACCTCTTCTGAATACCCGGGGTGTCTCTTTTCCCTGTCCGGACTGTCATAGGAAAGGTATGGCTCAGCCTTCATGTATGAAGCGTAAATATAGTCCTCCGCCTCCTGTCTGTTCATAACATTACAGTGTGGTGCGTACTATCTTGGGTTTATATCCCTTTTCTTCAAGAACGGACAGTATCTTCTGCTTATGAGACGTTCCGAATGCCTCCAGAGTGATCCGAAGCTCCACTGCAGCGTTCCTGTTTGTGGATACGAACTGATTGTGCTCAAGTTTTATAACATTTCCGCTCTCTCCGGCTATGATCCCCGAAACCTTCATAAGCTCGCCCGGCTTGTCGGGAAGCAGAACAGAAACTGTAAATATCCTGTCTCTCTGTATAAGTCCCTGCTGCACTACGGATGACATCGTGATCACATCCATATTTCCGCCGGATATGATACATACGATCTTCTTATTTGTGCATTTAAGCTGCTTAAGTGCAGCTACAGTAAGAAGTCCGGAATTCTCTGCTATCATCTTGTGGTTCTCCACCATATCGAGAAAGGCCGCCACAAGATCCTCATCAGGAACCGTGATCACTTCATCAATGTTCTTCTTCAGATAAGGGAATATCTTATTTCCCGGAGTTTTTACCGCAGTACCGTCTGCTATAGTGGAGACCTGGGGAAGAGTGACTACTTCTCCTGCTTCAAGAGAAGCTTTCAGACAGGCTGCTCCCTCAGGCTCGACGCCTATAACCTTTGTATCCGGATGCATCAGTTTAGTGAAGGTTGATACTCCCGTTGCGAGTCCGCCGCCTCCCACAGGCACCAGTATGATATCAGTGAGCGGCTGCTCCTTAAAGATCTCCCAGGCAATGCTTCCCTGTCCAGTAGCTACATCCTCGTCATCGAAGGGATGCACAAAGGTATATCCCTCGTTTGCGGCAAGCTCAAGGGCCTTCTCGCAGGCCTCATCATAAATATCACCATAAAGCACTACCTCAGCTCCCAGATCCTTTGTACGGTTCACCTTGATAAGAGGTGTGGTCGTAGGCATTACGATAACGGCCTTAACCCCGTACTGCTTTGCAGCATATGCAACTCCCTGGGCGTGATTGCCCGCAGAGGCTGTTATAACTCCTTTACTCTTCTCCTCGGATGACAGCCTGCTTATACGATAGTAGGCTCCTCTTATCTTGTATGCCCCTGTACGCTGCATATTTTCGGGCTTAAGAAAAACCTTGTTGCCGCTTCCTGCCACAGCAGAGAAATAATCACTGTATATCAGCTTGGTGTCAAGAGTGACCTCTCTTACCTTTTCCGCTGCTTCTTCAAAAGACCTAAGATCCATGCTCATCCCAATACTCCTGTCATAAACTTTGCAGTATCAAATCTCCTCAGGTCGCTTACTCCTTCCCCGAGGCCTACAAACTTCACGGGCACTTTCAGTTCGTTTTCGATGGCGATGACTATGCCGCCCTTTGCCGACCCGTCAAGCTTTGTAAGGATCACTCCCGACACGTCAGTGACCTCTTTAAATTCCTTCACCTGTTCTTTTGCATTCTGTCCTGTGCTCGCATCGACAACTGCCATAGTCTCCTTCACAGCCTCCGGATATTCGGATTTGATGATGCTGTTTATCTTTGCCAGCTCATTCATAAGATTCTTTTTATTATGGAGTCTGCCTGCCGTATCGACTATCAGCATATCATAGTCTCTGGCCTTTGCAGACTGGATCGCATCATAAATTACAGACCCGGGATCGCCGCCTTCCCTGCCCTTTACAATATCGGCTCCTGTCTTCATAGCCCAGGATGTCAGCTGCTCTATGGCTGCAGCCCTGAAAGTATCCGCTGCCACCAGCATCACCTTCTTCCCAAGCGACCTGTATCTTGCGGCAAGCTTTCCGGCAGAAGTGGTCTTGCCGACTCCGTTCACTCCTACCAGCATCAATACTGATTTTTGGTCTTCATAATCAAAATCATGCTCGGATGAGATGGCGTCCAGTTTCTCCTGCATGATAACTGTAAGAAGCTCTTTTGCCTTATCTGTATCCCTGACACGTTCCTTTAGGACACGCGCCTTTAACTCCTCCGCCATTTCAGTTGCTGTGGACATGCCCACATCCCCCATTATGAGGATATCGGTAAGGTCATCATAAAATTCTTCATCTATCTGTTCATATCCGACAAAGAAATCAGACAGCTTATTCAGAAATCCCATTATTTTTCATCCTTCTTTTCATCCCACTGGGAATCCTCCAGGTTAACGGCAACCTGGGTCGAAACTCCCTTCTCCTGCATAGTGATACCGTACAGCCTGTCGCATTTTGTCATGGTCCCGCGCCTGTGAGTTATTACAATGAACTGCGTATTCTCCGTCAGCTTCGAAAGATAAGACGCAAAACGGTCCACATTCGCCTCGTCCAGCGCAGCCTCTATCTCATCCAGAAGACAGAACGGAGAAGGCTTGAGGTTTTGTATGGCAAAGAGGAGCGCTATAGCTGTAAGAGCCTTCTCCCCGCCGGAGAGCTGCATCATATTCTGAAGCTTCTTTCCGGGCGGACGCGCTATGATATTTATCCCTGCTTCAAGGACATCATCCTCATCCGTAAGCTCCAGTGTACCATGTCCTCCGCCGAACATCTCAGCAAAGACAATGTCAAACTGCCTCCCTATTTCATTAAACCGTTCCGTGAACTGTTTCCTCATAGACTCGGTAAGCTCGTTAATGATCGTATTGAGGTCTTCCTCAGCACGGATGATATCATCCCTCTGTCCGGTCATGAATTCATATCGTTTTGAAAGCTCCCTGTATTCTTCTATGGCGCCCACGTTAACATCACCCAGGTTTCTTATCTCGGATTTAAGTTTCATGGACTCCTGACGCATCTCAGGAAGCTCACCTAAGGAATCATCCTTAAGCTCTCTGGATGCAATGAGAGTGAGATTATATTCATCCCACATATATTTCGTTCTGCTTTCGGTATTTTCATTCAGCTTCTCACGCTGGTTTTCTATCCTTATCTTCTCACGGTCAAGCGCCGTCTTTCTTTCATTTATCGCATCACGGTCTTCAAACAGCTTCTTCTGGGTTTTGGTCTCCTCCTCGCGGCTTTCCATCAGCGCCTTAAGTTCATCCTGCTTTTCCTTGTCTACATCACCCGCGGAAAGCAGAGTCTCTTCGAGGGATTTTATCTGATTCTGCTTAAATTCAGTATCCTCTTCGTTCTTTGCAAGACTTTCCTTTATATTTTCAAGTTCCGAATTAAGACGCAGCTGCTCTCCTTCGATACGGGAGATATTTTCCTCATGATAACCCTGCTCAGCCTTAAGCTGCGTCATCTTAAGATCATTATCCCCTACTTCCTTCCTGAGAGAAACCGACTCATCGGTAAGGTTCTTTATCAGAGCATCAAGTCTCGCAGCCTCCTCATCGGCTTCCTTTTCAAGCTTTTCGGATTCCCTGAGTCTGTTTTCATTATCTGCCTGCTGCTGCTTTATCGAAGCGATCTCGGACTCTATGTTCCCGACCTCTGACGTGATCCCGGCGCTGCCGCTTATATTCTCCTCTTTTTTCTCTTCGGCAAGATTGAGATTCATCTTTGCAGTATTAAGACGCAGACTCTCCTGCTGCATCTCATCCGTGATCTCCTGCAGTGCATTTCTTTTCTCTGTCTTCCTGTCTCTTTGCTCCTCTATCTCCTGAAGGATCTTATCGCGTTCTTCAAGCTTTTTCTTAAGATCAACGGTGAGCTCATCTATCTCGCGGGAGCGTCCCAGGAGATTACTCTGATTTCTGAAGGAACCTCCGGCCATGGAGCCTCCGGGATTCAGGGCTTCACCGGCAAGAGTGACTATCCTCAATGTGAAGCGGTATTTTCTTGCGAGCTCGAGAGCATTGTCGATATCGTCCACCACTATAAAATTACCAAGAAGATTCTTAGCGACGATATCGTACTTCTTATTCATTTTTACAAGTGTATCTGCCATTCCTATGACGCCTCTTTCGTTAACAGCGTCTTTAGCCTTGAAGTCTCTCTCCTGTATAGTATTCAGGGGCAGGAAGGTCACGCGGCCGGCTCTCCTGTCCTTAAGCTCAGCTATGAGCTTCTTGGCCGCTTTGTCATCTTCTACGACAACATTCTGGATATTGGCGCCCAAAGCAGTCTCTATGGCAGTCTCATATTCGTGATCCACCTTGATAAGATCAGCCACCACTCCGCATATACCGGAAGACTTATCCTTCTTCCTGTCCATGACATAGCGTACCGCGGCTCCGTATCCTTCATACCGTTCAGCTATATTCTTCAGGCTTTCCAGCCGCGTCTTCTCTTCAGTATATGTATTTTGAAGTTTACGCTCCTCTTCGACAGAATGGTCTATATTTTCATTGATGGTTTCGATCTCTTTCTCATGCTCTTCACGCCTGGCATCAAGCTCCCTGATGCGTCCTGCTATCTCCTCCATCTCTTTTTTTCCGGATTCGATCGCATCCTGCGCTTCAGCCTCGGAGCTCTTTGCCTTAAGCAGTCTTGACGAAAGCTCGGCCTTCCTGATCTCAGCCTGTGAAAGAAGGGTCACGAGCTTTTCCTTTTCCCCCTTAAGCGCTCCTCTTTCATCAATAGTATCAAGGACAAGCTGTTTCTTTTCTGCAGATTCTGCCTGTGCTGCAGCTATCCTTTCATCATATGAAGCAAGCTCCTCATTTTTCCCGCTTCCGCTCTTTTTAAGCTCATCAATTTTAGAATCTATATCTGTTTTGCTTTGTTTAAGCTTTTCAAGATCTTTGGTATGATCCTCAATACTCTTAAGTATCTCGCTGCAGCGGCCGTTAAAGTGATCCGTAGAATTCTTCAAGGAGTTGATCTGTTCCGTGAGCACCTTTATCTGGGAATCGATCTGACCCTTTTTCAGTGTAGTATCGGATATCTCCTGCCTCATATCCTCGATCTTCCGGTCAAGATCCTCTATCCTGCTTCCCGCCTCTTCATATTTTGAATGACTCTCCGAAAGCTCCTTCTCTACGTCCGCAATATTCTCAACAATGACATCAAACTTCTCCTGCAGTTCAGCTATCTGTCCTTCGTATCTTTCAGATTCAGCGAGAAAGATGTTTACATCCAGTTTCTTAAGTCTCTCCTTCTTTTCGAGATAGACTTTCGCATCCTCAGACTGCTTTTCAAGCGGTCCTATACGTCCCTCAACCTCAGCTATGATATCCGTTAGTCTCAGCAGATTCGCTTTTTCATTCTCAAGCTTTTTGACAGCAGTATCCTTCCGCTTACGGAATTTCACAATACCGCAGGCTTCATCAAAGAGTTCTCTCCTCTCCTCAGGCTTTCCTGACAGGATCTGGTCTATCCTGCCCTGACCGATAATGGAATATCCATCCTGGCCAATACCTGTATCATAGAAAAGCTCATTGATATCCCGCAGTCTTACAGAATTGCCGTTGATCAGATAATCCGACTCTCCCGATCTGTAAACACGTCTGGTGACAGAAACCTCATCATATTCAGCTGCGAGCACATGGTCTGAATTATCAATTGTGATAGTCACATAGGCATACCCCATGGGCTTCCTGATCTCCGTGCCTGCGAATATGACATCCTGCATGGACGAACCGCGAAGCTGCCTTGCGCTCTGCTCTCCAAGAACCCATCGTACAGCATCGGAAACATTACTCTTTCCCGATCCGTTGGGGCCCACTATTCCTGTGATACCTTCCTTGAAATCAAGCTTGATCTTATCAGCGAATGATTTAAATCCGTGGATTTCTATGCTTTTTAAATACATCTTGTCTTACCTTTCATCAGCGCTCAGTTTCTTAAGGCATTCATATGCAGCCTTCTGTTCTGCGCTCTTCTTTGAGCTTCCCTCTGCCCTTGCATATTCCTCCCCGTTGATCAGGGCAGCCATGGTAAAGCTCTTCATATGTTCCGGACCGTTTTCTCCTACAAGCACATATTCAAGTGTCCATCCCTCAGCCTGGATAAGATCCTGCAGTTTGGATTTTGAATCTACAAACAGAGTTTTATGCTCTATATCATCAAGTACAAATCTGTATATGAAACTCCTGGCAGCATCCAGACCGGAATCAAGGAATATTCCTCCGATAAGGGCTTCCAGCACATCAGAGACGATGGAGTCCCTTTGTCTGCTGTTCTGGCGATCCTCTCCGCGCCCTAATAATATATGATCGGAAAGTCCGATCTTTTTGGCATCCTCGGCAAGAGTCTGCTCACATACAAGGGAGGCTCTGAGTCTGGTCATCTCCCCCTCACTCATATCGGGATAATGATGGAACAGATAATCGGAGGAAACAAGTTCCAGCACAGCATCCCCGAGAAATTCCTGCCTCTCATAGTCAGCCTTAATATGCCCTTCCGATTCATTCT